>RFHT01000429.1 GCA_003696835.1 Bacteroidota bacterium | reverse complement strand
TCCCCCTGCCGCTGCACCTGTTCAAACTTCAGGCCCGTATGTATGGCTATGCCTTCGGCCTTCAGATACGCTGCCAATGCATCCGAAATATCTGCTTGCTGGCTGCTCAGTATGTGGGAAGAACGCTGCAACACCGTCACCTTTGCTCCCAGCCGGCTATAGGCCTGTGCAATTTCCAGCCCGATATAGCCCGCCCCCAGTATGAGTAGCTCCCCGGGCAGGGTTTCCTGCTCAAACAGCGATTCGTTGGTGAGGTAATCTACCTGCTCCAGGCCCGGGATATCCGGGATATGGGTGGAGGCACCTGTGGCAATGAGCACGTGGCCAGCCGTAAAGGTTTCTCCCTGTTCTGTGGAAACGGTATGCGCATCCACAAAGCTGGCATATCCATTTCGAATATCAATATTTTCTACCCCCTGCACTACCTCCAGGTACTTGCGCTGGCGCATTTCGTCCACCAGCGCCTTTTTCTGCCGAATGAGGGCGCCAAAATCTACTTGCGGTGCATGCGGGCGGATCCCCTCAAAGGGAATATGGCCAGCCCGGTGAACGCTTTCGGCTGCACGCAGCAGAAATTTGGAAGGCACGCAGCCTACATTCACACAGGTGCCCCCTGTGGGCAGGCCGGCATTGAGTATGAGGCTGCGCCCGCCCAGCTCGTGAGCCCTGAGGGCAGCAGAAAAGGCTGCAGAGCCCCCCCCTATTACGATGAGGTCGTAGTCATACCCCCCCTTTTTTTTTTTCATCTCCTTTTTCACCCACTACCTCATAGCTACCCGTTTGGTTGATGAGGTCGATGATTTCATCTTTGGAGATTTTGGCAGGATCGAAGCTAAAGCTACCACTGGCAGAAGGGTAATCTACTTTTGCTGCAATCATGCCTTTTTTACCGGCAAACATCCGCTCTATGCCTGCAGCACAATGGTTGCAGGTCATCCCACTGATTTCCAGTTGCAGGTTTTCGGTTTGCTTGTCTTTTTTCCCAAACAAATTTTTGAAGGATGATTTCATGTCGTTAAGCTGTAAATAGGCGGGCATGGGAAGGATCCATGCCCGCCAGGTGAATTCATTACTCAACCTTGGATTTTTTCTCTGTATTCGCCACCCGGGCTTGATAGCCGGCCGCTTCTATAGCATGTATGATTTCCTTTTCATCGATTTTCTCAGCGTCATACTTGACCACTGCACGATGCTTGGGGTAGCTTACTTCTTTTTCCAGAATGCCGTCCTTCTTCCCCAAAGCCTGCTCAATATGATCGGCGCAGCCTGTACAACTCATACCGCTCACCTCCAGGGTTAGCACCCTGGGTTTTCCAAATACCTCGGCGGCTTTCTCGCTCGTCGTCTGGGCAGGTAAACCCAGGAAACCGAACAGCATCACCATCAAAAATACGTACTTCATGATTTAGTTTTTTGGATTTTTCTGTGAAATGAGTTCAGATTTTGCCACTTTATAACCCGTTTCATTCACCGCCTCTATGACTTTCTCCTGGCTTACTTTGGTTTTGTCGTACTTCACCATAGCAGTTCCATCTGAATAGGATGCCTGTGCTTCTATCACCCCGTCGAGCTTGTAGAGGGCATCTTTGACGTGCTCTTCACAACTCCCACAGGTCATGCCATTTACCTGCATGTTTAATTGCTCTACATTGGCTGCATCTACCACCACCACTTTTTGCTCATGATTGGGGTAAAAAATAGAAGAATACCAGGGGAATGCCAGCAGCAAACCCGCTACCACGGTTACGATGCCCAAAAACTTTTTGGATTGTAAAAAGGGTTCTTTTCCATCCTCTTCACACTCGCAGGCAATTTCTTCGGCCGTGCGGGGCCTCAGCTTCTGATACCAGGCAAAACCCAGTACCAACACAGTGAGCCCGATGAAATAGGGCCGCAGGGGCTCCAGCCACGAAAATGTGGCTGCCATCCCGCTGGCGCCGGCTACCAGCGCCAGCACCGGGGTGATACAACAGAGGGAAGCGGCTATGGCAGTCAGCAGGCCGGCTCCCACCAGTCCTTTGGATGATTTATTCGCTTGCATAATTTATTAACTATTCTTATAACTAATTTTTGCTTAGCCTTTAGTATCTTCAATAACTGCTTGTTCGAGCAACGTAAAATGTGGCTGGAGCAAATGAACATAGGTGGGCCTGAGCGAATAGAAGACCGTTTGGGCCACTTTGTTGGCCTCTACCAGCCCACCATCTTTGAGCTTGCGCAGATGCTGCGATATAGCCGGGATTTTCATCTCCAAAATATCGCTCAGGTCGCACACGCACAGCTTGCCTTGCTGGTGTAGCAGGTACAGTATGCTCAAACGCACCTGGTTGCCCGCCAGGCTCAGCACCCTGCTGAGCGCCTGCAGTTGGGGGCCCATTTCTGTGATGTGCTGACGGCAGCTGTTGATTTGCTCCACATCGGCATATACGCGAATACAACTTTGCTTTTTCATGCGGGCAATATCTGCATTTTTTCTTATTTAAGCAAATGCTTTAATAGTGACGTAACAATGAACGGGCAAGTTTCATCTGGCACCATAAATTTTGCGCCAATACTCCCTACCCGTCCAGCCAGGCCTTAAAGGCAGGCACATTTCCGCGACTCACCAACACCTCCCGGCCGGGATCCGGACTGAGGCTAAGCTTCATCCGATGGTTGAAGAAGGGTTCTATTTGCTTGATGCAGGCATGAGACACTACAAAAGCCCGGTTGACCTTAAAGAAATGACGCGGGTCCAGTTTTTTATATATCTCTTCCAGAGAACCATCCAGCAGGTAGCGCTTGTGTTGCCGCGTATGCAGGAAGGTAACTTTTTGCTCGGAATACAGGTAGGCAATTTCGCTACTCAGAATGGAGCAGTATGCCCTGCCACTTTTGACGAGAAAACGCTCCTTATAGGCGGGTTGGCGGGCCTGCATGCGCTCCAGCAGGCGGGTATAGGGCCCGGGAGCGGCCTGGTGGTATTGTTGGCGAATTTTTTCAAACTTATCCAGGCTGTTGGCCAGGTCACGTGGGTGTATGGGTTTGAGCAAATAGTCCACACTGTTCACTTTTTATCCGATCTCTACCAGACCCGTATCGTGCCTGCCACGCTGCTGATAGAAACCGACGGAAGAATTGTAAAAAAACTGGTAGGACAAAAAACACTGGAAGAGCTGGACAAAGCCTTTTCGACTTTTTTACATACCTCCTGAGCAAAAAAGCATCAAGGGTAACCCCCTAATAATAGCAAGTTCCCCTCCCCCTTCTGGCATGCGGCCATTGGAGGAGGGGATAGCCATTCATCATCATTCCAAAATAAATAAAGTGGGGCCGCCAAAGGCCCCTCCGCCAGCCACCTTGTTGAAATTCAATCCTCCCTGAATATTCAGGTAGATGCCTTCAGGCGAACTGGGAGGTGCCTTTACTCCGGGTAGCAAACAAAATACCTTCAAAATTCCGCCAAAGGAAGTTCCACCCGCAGATAGCTGTAAGCGGATATGGGCGTAGCCCGCCCGGAAGGAAGGGGGAAAGCCAGGATCAGTAGAAGGTCCATACTCTATAAAACTCAGCAGTTGGGTGGCTGTCCAGCTACCACTCCCCACTACATTGCCGCCGGCATCTTTATGGGTAAAGGTCCCATTTCCTGTCACCGACTTGGGGTGAACACTCAGCGTACCCTCACCGGCCACTTCAATGATATCGCCATTTGAGGCCTCGGCTACAACCACGGGCGGGAAATCGGGGGGGCCAAAAAATGGAGCGCCTATCTTGTACTGATAGGAAGCCGACTGGCTTTTTTGGGCAAGCAAATCAGCTTGCTGGTTCTTCTGAACTGCTACGGTCTCTAAGACCTGTGAGTCGGGGGCTTCGCAGGAGCCCAAACCCAGGCACACCCCCAGGCCAATAAACAAAGTGATAACATGCCATCTTGTTTTCATAGCATTAACATGTTTGAAGTGAAAAAAAAAGCTCTCCGCGGTCATGTATGGAGATACAGACCTTTAAAACATGTGTGAAACATGGTACTCGGGGAATGGTCATTTCTATCATCGGAAATGACCGGGAGCGCCAAGATGAGCCAATTATTATCGAAATAAAGTTATTTAAAATAATACACAAATACAAAAAAACACATTTTTTTTATTTCATATCTATATTTGTCCATTCATTTTCCTTGTTGTAAATTTCTGCCCATGATACCTAAGGACTTAACCCGCGATGTAAAGAAGCGACTGAAAAACCTTCAGGGCCACCTGCAGGGCATTGTCCACATGCTGGACGAAGGCAAAGACCCCGAACTCATCCTGCATCAATTTAAAGCGGCCACCAACAGCCTTCAAAAGGCGCACTTCCTTTTTTTGGATGAGGTGTATCGCAAGGCCCTGGCCCTAAAAATTGTCAACCTGATGGATACTTGCCCGGGAAACTGTGGGCAGGAAGAAAAAATTGAGTTCATCAGAAATGAATTTCCCCACCTGAAGCTGGAAGAACTGAGCAAAAAACTGCACGAAATTCTGTTGATAGAACAACACCTATCCCAACTTCAGGATGGAGCATCTTCACAGGAAGAAGGGTCTTTGGAATAATAAAAAAAATTTGCATCCCCCCCTGGTAGGCGTATTAGTTTTGCATAAAAGTTTAGATGTTATGCAAAGAACCTACTTCCTCTGGCTGATGTTGAGCCTGGCAGTGGCCGGCTTGTATGCCCAGGGCCCGCCGGTATTTAGCGATACGCCCATTATGCTGGGGCTCGAAGGCCGCGGCCTCAGAACATTCGGTAAATACACCACGGCTGATCATGCCCGGTCGTATCTGCACATATTGGCCATACCGGTCAATCTTACTTCCCGATTACAGGTGGGCGCTGTGATTCCCTTCAACTATCGCTCTTTGCAGGGGGATGTAAGGGGTGCAGG
>RFHT01000428.1 GCA_003696835.1 Bacteroidota bacterium | reverse complement strand
CTGTTGCGGGCTTGCCCTCCAAATTTCCCAAATTCTTCGTACCTTTGCGGCTCGTTGGAAAAAGGGCCTGAAATTTGTTTCCTCAGGACTTCACCATCGCATTCAAAATCAACAGAATATGATCACAGTTAACGATATTAGCCTTCAATATGGCAAACGGGTGTTGTTCAAAGACGTCAACCTCAAATTTACCCGTGGTAACTGCTACGGCATCATTGGGGCAAATGGCGCAGGCAAATCTACCTTTCTGAAAATACTTTCGGGAGACATTGACCCCAACAAGGGCAGCGTGAGCATAGAGCCGGGCAATCGCATGACAGTGCTGAAACAAAACCACTTCGAATTTGAAGAAGAAGAAGTGCTGAACACCGTCATCATGGGCCATGAACAGATGTACCGCATCATGCAGGAAAAAAACGCCATTTACATGAACCCCGACGCCACTGAGGCCGACGGCCTGCGCGCAGCTGAGCTGGAAACCGAGTTTGGCGAAATGGGAGGCTGGACCGCCGAAAGTGATGCAGCTGAGCTGCTGAGCAACCTGGGCGTGAAGGAACACCTGCACTACAAACGCATGAAAGAGCTCAGCGGAGCCAACAAGGTGAAGGTCCTCCTGGCACAGGCCCTTTTTGGAAACCCCGACATCCTGCTGCTGGACGAACCCACCAACGACCTGGATGCCAGCTCCATCAGCTGGCTGGCCGACTTCCTGGCCGATTTCAAAAACACGGTGATCGTGGTTTCGCACGACCGCTACTTCCTCGACATGGTGTGTACCCACATCGTGGACATCGACTACGCCCAAATGCGCAGCTTCACCGGGAATTATACCTTCTGGTATGAGTCGAGCAAGCTCATGCGCCAGCAAATGGCCCAGAAAAACAAAAAAGCCGAACAGAAACGCAAAGAGCTTCAGGCCTTCATACAGCGATTTAGCGCCAACGCGGCCAAGTCGCGCCAGGCCACCAGCCGCAAAAAAGCCCTGGAAAAACTCAACTTCGAGGAAATGCCCGTTTCCAGCAGGCGTTTCCCCTACATCCACTTCAAGCAGGCACGCGAAGCCGGCGACCAGATTCTCAAAGTAAGCGACCTGAGCTACCAAAATGCCAAAGGGGAAACCCTCTTCAGCCAGGTGAACTTTGAGGTGCATAAAGGGGATAAAATTGCCGTGGTGAGCGACAACTCCACAGCCCTCACCGCCTTTTTTGATGTGCTGGCCGGAGAGCTGGCCCCGGCCACGGGAACGGTGGAATTTGGCCAAACCATCACCCTGGACTACTTGCCCAACAACAATGAGGCCTTTTTCACCGGCAAAAACGACCTCTCCCTCATCGAATGGCTACGGCAGTTTACCGAGGTGATGGAGGAAAAGGAAGAACAATTTCTGCGGGGATTTCTCGGACGCATGTTGTTTTCGGGTGAGGAAGTATATAAAAAAGTGAGTGTGCTTTCGGGAGGAGAAAAAGTGCGCTGCATGCTCTCCAAAGTAATGCTGAGCCATCCCAACTTCCTCTTGCTGGACGAGCCCACCAACCACCTGGACCTGGAGGCCATCATGGCCCTGAACGAAGCCATGCAGGAATTCAAAGGCAGCATGATCTTCACCTCCCATGACTACCAGCTCACCCAAACGGTGGCCAACCGCATCATCGAGCTGCGCCCCGACGGCATGCGCGATAAGCTGGGAACCTATGCCGAATACCTGCAGCAAAAGCGCCAGCTGGAGTTGGAAGGGGTGTAAGTACAGGGTAAACGAAGTAACTTTGCATTTACACTGCACAAAGGCTATGAGCTGGTTTTGCCTCCATGCTCATTAGCTGTCAGCATGGGCCCACCCGAGCCCGAAGGGATTGCATGCTTGTGGGGGGTAGAAGAATGGGGATAAGTCATGATAGAGTAGGGGAGGCCTTTTTAATTTAAACGGGGATTAACCTTTGTCTTTATGGAATCAGCATTGGCAGGTCAATTCAGGCAGCACATTGCCCAAACCTCGCCCCAGCCCATTGGCATAGAAGTGGTGCGGGCAGCGGGCATCTACCTCTATGGCCCCGAAGGCCAACGTTGGATAGACTTCATCAGCGGTATTTGTGTGAACAACCTCGGGCATGGCCATCCCGCAGTGCTGGCAGCCATCAGACAGCAAAGCGAGGCCTATTTACACCCCCTGGTGTACGGAGAGGGCATCATGGCACCGCAGGTGCAGTATGCCGTGCGCCTGTGTGAACTGCTGGATGAACGGCTGCAAACGGTTTACTTTGTCAACAGTGGAGCAGAAGCCGTAGAAGGGGCCATGAAAGTGGCCCGCAAATATACTGGCAGACCCGGCATCGTGGCTTGCCACCAGTCTTATCACGGCAGCACCTATGGTGCCCTCACAGCCACCGGCAACGACTGGATGAAAGCGGGTTACGGCCCTTTTTTGCCGGGCATTACCCACATTCCCTTCAACGACTTTGAAGCCCTGCAGGCCATAGACGAACAAACCGCTGCCTTTCTGGTAGAACCCATACAGGGAGCCGGCGGCATGGTGGTGCCCCAGCCGGGCTATTTGCAGGCCGCGCACCGGCGCTGCCAGGAAGTGGGCGCCCTGATGATTCTGGACGAAATACAGACCGGCTTTGGGCGTACCGGCCACTTATTTGCCCACCAGGGCATGGGCTTTGTGCCCGACATCCTGCTGCTGGCCAAAGCCCTGGGCGGCGGCCTGCCCCTGGGAGCCTTCATCAGCAGCCGGGAAATCATGTCGGTCATTCAGCGCAACCCGCCCCTGGGACACCTCACCACCTATGGTGGCCACCCCCTCAGCTGCGCCGCAGGCCTGGCCTTCTTAAATGCCCTGCTGGATAGCCGGGCCATGGAGCAGGTTCAGCCCCTGGAAGACCTGATGCTTAGCCTGCTGAAGCACCCCGGCATAGTGGAACTCAGAGGCATGGGCCTGATGTATGCCCTGCTGCTGAAAAATGCCTCCCGGGCAGAGCAACTGCGCAAGGCAGCCCTGCAAAGGGGACTGCTCACCATCGGTTTTCTGGGCATAGACAACGGCCTGCGCATCAGCCCGCCTCTCAACATGAGCCTGGCCGAAATGAACCAGGCCTGCCAGATCCTGCTCGAATGCCTGGATATGACGGAGGGATGAAAGCAGCCGCTATGGCAGGTAAGCCTGCTCAAAAAGGTCGGGGAACAAATTGCCTCAGGAAGGTACAGCTCTGGCGCAGAGCGGCTTTGCGCTTTTCCAGCGAACCCTCGTAGGCGCGGTCTTCCACTTCCACACATACAGGGCCCTCATATCCGGCCGAGGTGAGGGTGGAAAAAAATTGGCCCCAGTCCACTGCGCCCAGACCGGGTAGTTTGGGGCTGTGCCACTCGTTGGGGGGCGCCATGATGCCCACTTCGTTCAGTCTGTGGGTATCTATGCGCACATCTTTGGCGTGTATGTGAAACAGCTTATGGGCAAATTCCCGCATGGGGGCCAGGTAATCGATGTGCTGCCAGATAAAATGCGAAGGGTCGAAGTTGAGGCCAAAATAATCGCTGGGAATGGCTTCAAACATTCTGCGCCAGATAGCAGGGGTGGTGGCCAGGTTTTTACCGCCGGGCCATTCGTCGTAGGTAAACAGCATGGGGCAGTTTTCTATGCCAATGCGCACCTGGTGTTCTTCTGCAAAGGCAATGAGGTCTTTCCACACCTGCAGAAAACGGGGCCAGTTGGCTTCCACCGACCGGCTGTGGTCCCTGCCAATAAAGGTATTCATGCGGCCAATGCCCAGCATGGCCGCCGCCCGTATTACGTTTTTGATGTGGCTTATATACACCTCCCCCTCCTGGGGGTCGGCCACCAGCGGATTGGGGTAGTAGCCCAGTGCGCTGATGGATACCCGCAGAGAATTCATCAGCAGGCGAATATCGCGGGCTTCAGAATCGGAGAAACCCTCTGCGTCAATGTGGGTGACTCCGGCGTATCGCCTTTCGGCCCTGCCTTTGGGCCAGCACATGATTTCTACACAGTCATAATTTTCCTCAGCGGCAAAATCCATCACTTGCGCCAGACTGAGTTCGGGTAAAATAGCGGAAACAAATCCCAGTTGCATGATGCTTGAAAGTTTGGAGTTTGGAAAAAAACTAATGAACATTTACCCATCGCTGGTTGCGATGGCTTTGCAGGATGGCATCGCACAGCAGCACCTCCCTGTGCCCATCCATAAAGGTGGGATACTGGGCCGCCTCCGGAGGCAGCCCGCGGGCAATGGCCTCGTAAAATGCTTTAAAACATTGCTTAAACGTATCGGCAAAGCCCTCGTTGTGGCCGCCGGGGTAGTCGGCATAGAAGGCCGCCCGCTCTCCCACCAGGGCCCAGTCTTTGTAGAGCAGCTCGTTGGGCTTGTTGCGGTGGCCAATGAGCAGCTCATTGGGGTGCACACTACTCCAGCTCAGCGACTGCCGGGCGCCGGCAATCTCGTAGCGCTCGCAGTTTTTGTAGCCTGCGGTGGTTTGTGATACCCACAGCATGCCCCTGGCGCCTCCTCTGAAGCGAAAGAGCACGCTGCCGCAGTCATCGGTGGTGACGGGCACCTCTTCCAGCGCTTCGGGGGGCAGTTGTTCCCCGCTGAAGGTGCGTACCTCCCCTTTGGGTCGTTTGCGTATGGGGTGCACCGTTTTGAGGTCAGCAAATACGGCTTCTACCTCCAGCCCGGTAATGTGGGTGATGAGGTCCATCCAGTGGGTGCCAATGTCGGAAATGGCCCTGAGCTGCCCGCCCTGCTCGGCCAGAACCCGCCAGTTGTAGTCGGTATCGTACAGCAGCCAGTCCTGCACATAGCTGCCCACCACACTGTAGATCTCGCCCAGGGCGCCATTTTCAATGCGGGTTTTGGCTTCCTGGTTGAGGGGATAATAACGGGTATTGTAGGCCACACCGGCCGCCAGGCCGGTGGAGCGGGCCAGGGCTACCAGCTCCTCTGTTTCGCGCGCATGCATGGCCAGAGGCTTTTCACATAGCACGTGCTTGCCCGCCAGCAGGGCGCCTTTGGCATAATCGTAGTGCAGTACATTGGGTACGGCCAGGTGAACAGCCTGCAGCTCCTCGTCGGCCAGCATGGCCTCAAAAGAGGCGTAGGCATGCTCCAGTCCCAGTTGTTTGCGGGCCGCCTCCGATTTTTGAGGGGTGCTGCCCAGCACCCCCTTCACCCGAATGCCCAGCCGCCTGAGGGCTTCTACATGCACGGGCCCGATAAAGCCCGTGCCCGCTACCGCCACGGTAAATTGTTCGTACATGGGGTTTGTGTGGTTTGGCTTATACCTTCCGAAAATAAGGAATTCTTCCTGAATTGCCGATTTTCTTTTGAAAAGATACGGGAAGGTAGCGGATGGGGGCAAACTGAGCCGCAGGGCAGGCCCTGCGGCTCAATCCCTTAAGGCATCTTCGAGCTGTATGCTGCCTCACCCCTGGCTTTGCGTCAGGGCACCCGGAGTGCGCAGCCTGAGGTTTTTTAGCATGTCGGCGGTCATGCGGCTGAGGTCGTAGGCAGGCTGCCAGCCCCAGTCGAGGCGGGCCTGGCTGTCGTCTATGCTGCGGGGCCAGCTGTCGGCTATCGCCTGGCGAAAGTCGGGCTCATAGCTGATAGAAAAATCAGGCAGATGTTTTTTGATTTCAGCGGCCAGCTCGGCCGGACAAAAGGACATACCCGCCACGTTGTAGCTCGAGCGGATGGAGATGCGGTCGGCATCGGCGTGCATCAGTTCCAGCGTGGCCCGTATGGCATCGGGCATATACATCATAGGCAGGTAAGTGTGGGCGCTGAGAAAGCAGGTGTAGCGGCCTTTTTCCAGAGCCTGGTAGTAGATGTCCACCGCATAGTCGGTGGTGCCGCCACCGGGCAGAGCCTTGTAGCTGATGAGGCCCGGATAGCGAATGCTGCGTATGTCCACGCCCCGTTTGAGGTGGTAGTATTCAGCCCAGCGCTCCCCGGCAAACTTGCTGATGCCATAGACGGTAGTGGGGTCGGTAACGGTGTGCTGAGGCGTGTTTTCGTGGGGGGTATGATTGCCAAATACCGCGATGGAGCTGGGCCAAAACACCTTCATCTTATGTGTAACCGCTGCTTCCAGCACATTGAAGAGGCTTTCCATGTTTAGCCGCCAGGCAAAGTGGGGGTTGCTCTCGCCTTTGGCCGAAAGGATGGCCGCCAGCAAATACACCTGGGTAATTTTGTGCTTACGAATGAGGGTGGCCAGCCGCTCCTTGTCCAGAATATTGAGGTGGCGGTAGCGCCCCTCAAAGTGGTAGTTGTTCAGGTTGCGGGGCTCCACAATGTCGGAAGCAATGACGTGCTCCTCGCCGTAAATTTTTTGCAGTTCGGGAAGCAAATCGGAGCCAATCTGACCCAGGGCCCCTACCACGAGTATATTCTCCTGTTTCATTGCGCGGGTAGTAGTCGGTTGTGATGGTTAGTTGAAACATTCCTTGCAGGCAGGAGCAATGCACCAGCCTAACGGTCGTTAGCTTTTTGTTGCTGCAAAAATAAGAGAAATTCCGGAAATACCTGGGCCACCTTACCCAAAATATAGGTGCCATAAGTTCCCTCAAACTCGTGCAGCCTGAGCCCGTCCCACCGCCGTACAGGCTCTCCGGGGGCCACCTGTCGGGCAAAGGGGTGGTCGATGGCCCGCACAGGGGCGTTGAAATTGGGGTCGAAAAAGAATGGAAAAGACAGCCTGCTCCTGCCTGAGGTATTGCGCACCCGGTGAGGAGTAGAGCGGTAAAACCCCCCGGTCATGCGTTCGAGTATATCGCCTATATTGCACACAAAAGTGTTGGGGATATAGGGTGCTTCAATCCATTGGCCCTGCGACTGTATTTGCAGGCCGCCGGTTTCATCCTGTTTGAGGATAGTAATCAGGCCGTAGTCGGTGTGTTCGCCCACCCCCCAGGGCACCTCCGGCCGTGAATCAGCAGGGGGGTAATGAAAAATGCGAAAGAGCGTGAGAGGATCGCGGGTAAAGTGGCGGTAGAAATAGTCTCCTTCAAGCCCGAGGCTCAGGGCCAGGGCTTTCATCAACTGCTGACCCAGCTGGCTGAGGGCTTGTATGTATTCCAGCACCGTTTGGCGTAGGGCCGGCAGCTGGGCCGGAAAGAGGTTGGGGCCATGCATAGGAGTGCCTGCCTCCACCAGCGGATGGGTAGGGGGAAGCTCCGCCCCAAAATACAGTCCCTCCTTGAGGTCGGGTTTGCCGGAGGTGAGCTCCTCGCCCACCGAAAAGTAGCCCCGCCAGGCCCTGCCGCCCCGCGAAATATGGATTTGCTGCTTTTCCTCGGGCGGCAGCGCAAAAAAAGCCTGGCTCAGCGACACCAGCCGGGCCTGCAACTCCTCGCTTACCCCGTGGCCGGCCAGGTAAAAAAAGCCTACCTCATGGCAGGCCGCCCGCAGGGCGGCAGCCAGGGACTGTACCTCCCCGGCCGGATCCCGCAGAGGCGAAAGATCAATGATGGGAACAGTAGGTTTCATCCCACCAAAGTACGCATAAATATGGCAGGGAATCAACCTCCCTCACCTTCCGCATTGGCCGAATGGGGCTCAGACATTTGCTCAAATGCAGTGCGCAGGTTGAGAGGAAAAAAATGCTCCAGCCACCAGTGGCGATACGCCTCCGGGATGGGTACCTCCTGAACATTTTCCGCTTTCAGGCCCTGCTGCTGCATAGCAGCTGCCAGCGAATCCAGGGTGTGCAGGTACTGCTGCATCTGCTGAATGAGGGAGTTGTCGCCTATGTCACCATGACCGGGCACAATGGTGCTGATCTCCATCTGCTGCAGGGCATGCAGGCTGTGTTGCCAGCCGGGCAGGGAGCCGTCGCCCAAAAATGGATGATACCCGTTAAAAATGAGATCGCCCGAAAAGAGAATTCCCTCTTCCGGCACATACAGGATGAGGTCGCTATCCGTATGTCCCTTTCCCAAAGAAATGAGCTGCACACTGCGGGCAGGACCTTCAAATACTTGTATGCTGTCCACAAAGGTGTCGGGCAGGCGGGTGTGAATTTCTTCATGGCTCTTGGCAAGCGTTTCAAAATAGGGGCGCATCATCTGTATCACCTGGTACGCCCTGGCCTGTGTGTCGCCCTGGTAATGTTGGTAGAGCGAATCGAAATAGCGGAATTGAGCGGGCGCATAGTGTTGCTCCTCTGCGATGGCCCGGGCTTCCCGTTCGGTTATCAGCCTGGCAGTTTTGGGCGTGCTGATGATGCTGACCCCGCTGCCAAATACCTGGTTGCCCCGTATGTGGTCATTGTGATAATGGCTGTTAATGACATACTTCAGGGGGGAAAGCTTTAGTTTTTTCACCATTTCAGGCAATTCGGCCGCAGCTTCCGGCGACAAAAAGGTATCGAAAATAAAGGTGGCTTCGCCATTGTCAACAATGCCAGCATTGCAAATGGCCTTTCCACCAGCCCGGTGTATGCAGGCATACACCCCCCGGGCCAGGGGCACCAACTCAAAATGTGAGGATTCAATTTGAACGGGCTGCCTGGAGGTACAACTGCTGAACAGGACCAGCATCAACAGCAGGTAAAGGGGAGAAAAGGTTTTCATGGTATTGCAGATTTACACCAGGAGACTGGACAGCTATAAATATAGCATTAATAGCCTGAAAATGGAAGAAATGGCCAGTTTTCAGCGTATGCCTGTACAAAAAAACATCATTTTGCGCCTTCAGGAAAAACCCCCAATATTTGCTAACTTGCGCCCTCAAAAAAAACGGAGATGAATCAAAAGCTAAACACACTCAAAGACATCAAGGCCGATCCCTGCGTGACCATTTTAATGAATACCCACCGCACACGGCCGGAAAACCAGCAGGATCCCATTAAGCTGAAAAACCTCGTCAGGGAAGCTGAGGAACGATTGCTAAACATGGAGTCCAGTCGCGAGCTGCAGCCCCTCATTGAGCGCCTGCACCAGCTCCAGGCAAGTATTGATCACAACTACAACCTCGACAGCCTGCTGTTGTTTGTCAATCACGAGCTGGCCGAGTACGTACGGCTTCCCATAGCGGTAAAAGAAAGGGTGGTGATTGACCAAAGCTTTGCTACCCGCGACCTTATCAGAGCCATGCACCTGAGCGCTGCCTACTACCTGCTCGTACTGAGCAAGCAGCAAGCAAGGCTGATAGAGGCCTTCAACAACGAAGTGGTGCAGGAGTTTGAGGGCGATTTTCCCATCGAAAACACCCAGTTTTTTGTCACCAACAAAGAGGAAATTTCAGACCCACGCCGCCACACCAATATGCTGGCCGAGTTTTTCAATCGCATAGACAAAGTGGTGAATAAAAGCATCAAAGATCATCCCCTGCCGGTGCTGCTGTGTACGGAGGAAGAACACTACCACCTCTACAAACGGGTGGCAGATAAAAAAGAGCTGCTGCTTGAACCTTTTTTGAGTGGAAACAGGGTGGAAGAACCCGCCCACGCCATCGTAGCAGCGGCATGGCCCATTATGGAAGCCTGGAAGAAAGCGCAGATTCTTCAGCGCAAGCAGGAGCTTCAGCAGGCCATAGGGGCGCAAAAGGTGCTGACTGATGTGAGCGAAATTTACCAGGCCATCAAAAATGGCCAGGTACAAAGTTTGTTCGTAGAAGAGGGCCTTATTCAGCCAGCTGTAATTGAGCAAGAGCAGGTGGTATTTGTTTCGGACCAAAAACTGAGTCAGAAAGAGGTGATTGACGACATTTACGACGAACTGATGGAGGAGTGTATGCGCTTTGGCGGGGAGGTGGTGCTGCTGCCCGACGGGGAGCTGAGTCAGTTTGGAGGATGTGCAGCTAT
>RFHT01000427.1 GCA_003696835.1 Bacteroidota bacterium | reverse complement strand
CCCTTTAAGGGATGCTCTGAACCAACTGAGCTAATCTCCTAGACTTCGTAAAACAAAAAACACCCACAAATACTTGCAGGTGTTTCTTTTAAGGGGTGGGAGATACTGGACTCGAACCAGTCGCCCTCCCTTTAAGGGATGCTCTGAACCAACTGAGCTAATCTCCTAGACTTCATAAAACAAAAAACACCCACAAATACTTGCAGGTGTTTCTTTTAAGGGGTGGGAGATACTGGACTCGAACCAGTGGCCCTCTGTTTGTAAGACAGATGCTCTGAACCAACTGAGCTAATCTCCCAAAAGAACGTTGCTAAAATTGCCCTGCAAAGGTATGTGAGAAGGAATTTCTATGCAAGTATTTTGTGCAAAAAATTTGGCCACAAACATTTAGTCCGTGCGGAAGCTTTTTTCAGCGATGAGGTTCACCCAGTTGTCAATGCTCACACCCATGAGGGTAAATACATAAGGAGTGTTGGGGCTGAGAGTGGGCGGAGGCTGCACGTCCCGTATGTTGAGTACCACATTGCTGAGGTCGTAAAACTGAAAATAGGGCTCATAGGTATAGGTGCCTGAAATGAGGTTGCCGGCCTGGTCGGAAACCACCTGGAAATAAATTTCATTTTCCTTAATGCGGCCGTCTTGCCATTCAAAGCGGGGCTGGGTAGGAGCAGGAAAGCTGATGCTGACCAGCTCAGGGGCAAATTCGGAGGGCTTTTGGGGAAGCTTGAGGCGAATGGCATTGCAAATATGCACAGAATCGCCTGCGATGTAGGTTACCCGGCCCCATCGTTCCTCTCCGGCCCCGGGATGCAGGAAGCGCATGAGGTAGCCATTGAAAAGGGGTTCCAACGGCAGACTTTGCTCCTGGTAGCGGCTCAGCTCGTCGCGGGGAGCATCAGCAGCCGCCTCAAAGTAGCGAAAATCAGTAGCCCCCTCCACCGGCAGAAAAAATACCGATACCGGGAAGGCCGTGTCAGCCAGAAACTGTGCCTGCCCGCCTGCGGCGCAGGCGATCAGCTGCTGGCTCCTGCCCAGGCGGGCATGGGCCGCCAGATAGGCCGCCAGACTCCCCTGTGGAGGAGCAGGGCTTTCCGGCTTACAGGCAGCAAGTAAGATGCAGCACCACACAATCCATTTGTTCATGAGCGGGAATTTTTTCTGAGGTAATTTGCCATAAGGAAAAAAACGGGCGAGCCGCCGCTTTGGCCATAGATAAGTATTCACCTTTGGCCTAAGCTTTAATGCAAAAATACAACTTTTAGCCGATTTCTGACGTATATGATAGTTCACTATTGGCCCTTAGTACCCGGCCGTTTACGCCCACCACTTTTTGCCTGCAGTATCCAATGTGTGCATCTCAATTGCACACAATTGCCCAATGAGGAAAAGAAGAATTTTTGGTTTTGCTCTCTATTTTTGCTAATCAGCAATTCTTTTGCTCAGCAACAAGATAAACCCTTATATTTCAGTATATTATGTCATTGAAAAACATTCGTCTTGAAGTCATGAAAACCATCGAAAAAACGATGGATCACTACATTGACCAGTTTCTTACTCCTATTGAAAAGATTTGGCAACCCTCCGACTTGCTGCCCGATACCCACAGTCCGGATTTTCTGGAAAAACTCCGTGAAATCCGTGAGCTATCCAGAGAACTCAGCTATGATTTTTGGGCCGTACTGGTGGGCGACACCATCACCGAAGAGGCCCTGCCTACCTATGAGTCCTGGCTCATGGAAGTAGAAGGCATTGACCAGACCTCAAACAACGGCTGGTCCAGGTGGGTGCGGGCCTGGACAGCAGAGGAAAATCGCCACGGAGACCTGCTTTCCCGCTACCTGTATCTTTCCGGCCAGGTCAACATGCGCGAAATGGAAATCTCTACCCATCATCTCATCAACGACGGCTTTGATATAGGCACCCAAAGAGACCCCTACCGCAACTTTGTCTATACCAGCTTTCAGGAGCTTGCTACCAACATTTCGCACCGCCGGGTAGGAAGCATGGCCCACAAAAAGGGCAATACCATGCTGGCCAAAATGTGTGGCATCATCGCCTCAGATGAAGCCCGCCATGCCCGGGCCTACAAAACCTTCATCAAAAAAATATTTGAGTTTGACCCCAGTGAGATGATGCTGGCATTTGAAGATATGATGCGCAAAAAAATTGTGATGCCCGCTCACCTGCTGCGCGAGTCCGGAGGAAAAATAGGAGACCTATTCAGTCATTTCTCCCATGCCGCCCAGCGCCTGGGGGTTTACACTACCCATGACTACATCCATATTATGGAGTCATTGATACAGTATTGGGAAATCGACCACATTCGCGAGCTCAACGACCAGGCCGAACGCGCCCGGGAATACCTCATGCAACTACCCCAACGCCTCAAAAGAATTGCCGAACGCGTGACTCCCTCTCCCCAGGAAACCTACCAGTTTAAATGGATAGCTGCATGTTAGGTTTTGGCAAAATTGTGCGTTATTTTTTAAAGGATTGTAGCTGAAATTAAAAGCAACAGCCTGCAAACCAGTCCCTTTCTCTCTTTTCACCCAAATATCTGGTGGTTTTATTCAAAAACCACCAGATATTTTCATGTAAGATTTGTGTTTTATAAAAAAACTTTTGATATTTAGCCCATGAGTTGAAATACTGCCCTCAGCAGTATGTTCGCATCAGGGGTAATACCTTTCTGTTACTAAGCCGTTCCGTTCATTTGCCTGCTGA
Source organism: Bacteroidota bacterium (assembly GCA_003696835.1). Classification (GTDB taxonomy): domain Bacteria; phylum Bacteroidota; class Bacteroidia; order J057; family J057; genus J057. The sequence continues at coordinate 11,758 of RFHT01000427.1, read as the reverse complement.
GTGTTGGCAAATGTTTTTGTCTAAGTAGAGTTATGATGAATCACAAGGTATCATTGCCACCAAGGGCAATGAGGGTATGTTGTTGTACTTTTTTTAAAGGGTAATGAAGAATTAACGCTTTCTATTTCGATACCAAATTAAGCCACTGTTCTCTGTTATAACTATCAAAACCTTGCTCTTGTATGAAAAAGATTTTTGCCCTTTTGTTCGCGCTCGTTATCATATCTAGCATTCAGGCACAGGAATCCATTGACATGCCCACTCCTGCCAACTGGAATTCTCCCCTTTCCATTTTTAAGACCAGCCTGCTGAAAAAAGAGGGGATAAGTATGATACGTATGCAATCTGTAGGTACAGCTGCCCTGCGCGGCGGCGGCGCCTACCCGTACCGGGAAGCCAAAATCTATGAACTCGACCAGGAAGGCCGGCTGCATAGATCCCTGGAGATCGAAAACGACGATACCGTACGCATTACTACCTACCTCTATACCGAAAGTGGGGTGAAAAACTGGGAGCTCATTGATGACCTCAGTTGGAATAAATCCTACAAAATCGGCTATCGCTTTGACAGCGATATGAATGTGTATCAGGTAAAATCCTACGAAATGATCAATGAGCAGGACGCCATGTTGCTACATACCCGCAACTACGTGTACAATCCCAACGGCAAACTACAGGCCATTCGCTTTATCGAACGAGACCGCCTGGTAAAGCTGCGTACTTATGCCTACGACCGCGAAGGACACACCACGGGTATCTTTGAAGTAGATGCCAACAATACCCCATTACAGTCCACCATGTATTCCTACAACAACCGCGGCCAGCTCGTCCTGGTGTCCCACCAGAATACTGAGGAAGGCAGCCAGCAGGAATACCGCTACCTCTATGGGCAAAGTGGCAAGCTCGAGCAGATAGAGTGGAAAGAAAATGGCATACTAAAAGGCGTTGCCAATTACTTTTATGATGAAAACCAACGCCTTATTGGCATGGAAACCCGCATGAACCCGCAGCAGAACGAATTTAAACACAAACTGGAAACGGTCATTGCCTACACGCCGGCCGACTACTATTAAAGAGAAAATTCCATTTTACCGCCGATATGACTGAACTCTCAAACAGAGATTCGGCAAAACGGAGTAGAGCGCAGAGTATTCTGCGCTTTTTTTTTATGAGGAAATCATTTGTTTCTGCTCCCAAAACGGTAAACAGTAGCCAGGTTTACCCCGGCAGCATACAGCCGCTTTTCTTCTGAGCCCATGGCCTGCAGGCCCAGTTGGAAATAGGGCTCAAGCTGCAGGTTGATGCGCTTGCTGAGCTCATATTCCAGGCCCAGCGCGGTATGCACATTTCCTACGTAGGTATGAAAACTCCTGAGCTGGTTTTTGGGAGCGAGCTTGCGCAAGTCCACATGTTGGGGGGCACCTGCATTGGCCACCGAGGTGGGGTCGTAAATGAGGTAGGATTCCCGGGTAGTGATCATGGTAATGATGCCTGCCTGCATGTACAGGGCCAGCTTGTCGGTAGAAGGGAAGGTATAGCGTACCAGGGCGGGAATTTCCACCGCCTGAAAATCGGCATCCAGCAGGCGTTCGTAGTTGGAGTTGCTGCCAAAGATTCGGTACTGGTGTTCAAACCGCTTTTGGGAATAGGCAATACCCGAGACCACCCGCCAGGACTCGCCAAAGGCCAGCTCTACGCGCAGGCCAAGGTGGTAACCAAGTTCGCCGTGGTTGGTGAGCTCGGCCATGCTGGAGCTGTAGCCGCCATACAGGCCCAGGTGTACATCGGGGTTTACAAAAGACGAGGAGGGGTTTTCCACCTGCTGGATTTCCTCCAGGTTCAAGAGCCTGGAGAGCAGGCCATACTCAGCTTTGGCCGGGTCTATAGGCGAAATGGGCACACCGTCCAGGGCAGCAGTGGTGTAGCCCCCGGCTGAGGGCTGGCTCAGCTCAGGCGGAACAGCCGGCCCGGCCTGGTTCTGCAGGGAATTGTTGGGCACCGAAATGGGGCTGCTAAGCAAAGTATGCTGGGGCGGACTATGCAGGCCGGAAATACTGGGAACTTCCTCTGGAAGCTGTGCGCCTGCTGCTTCGGCCAGGGATGCCGCCGGGGCAGCCTGGCTTTGCCGGGGCAGGGCCGGTGTGGTAGCTGCCTGTGCGGTGGCTTCAGGTGGAGCCGTAGTGGGCGCCTCCTCCACAGCCTGCTGCTGGGTAGCCAGGGTGGGCTGTGGGCTGAGGTGTTGGCGCGTAAGGCGCGAAAGGGACAAAGCCGTAACCATCAACAGCACAAATACAGCCGCTGTGGCATAAGCAAACAGCCGCTTGCGGTTTTGGGGGCGCAATATTCCCTGCTGCATCTGGAGCCTGGCCGCCATGCGCCACCAGTCGGCACGGCGAAAAGGTGCCTGATACCAGCCAATTTTGGATCGAACCACTGCATAAAAAGGCTGGTTGAGCCGCTCGGCCAGCAGTTCCCAGTCGGCTGGCTGGTAAGCTGCCTGGTAGTTTTCCAGTTGTGCCCTCACCGAATTGTCGAAATCACCATGCAGGCGGGCAGCAAACAGGTCCCATTCCCGCGGTTCATAGGGCACTTCCAGCTTCTGCAGGGCATTTTGGAGCTGGGCATCGGGCAGGAGCTCTTCCTGCGGGTATTCATTCAAAGGTAGATTTGCATCATAGGCATGAGAAGCTTGGGGAATAGGAGATGAATGATCGGGCAGGCCAGCTTGCTGGAGCTGAGCGGAAAAAGCCAGCCAGTCTTCGGGCCTGTAAGGCACGGCCATACCGGCGAGCTTCGACCTGAACAGCGTATCCAGCGGAGGGGGCAAACGGGCTTCCAGCAGCAGCCAGTCTGTTTCCTCGTAGGGCACCTTTAGTGCCTGGAGCTTGGTTCGGATCAATTCATCAAAGTAATGTTCACGCATAATTCTCCCCTTCAATTTTTCTTACAACCCTGGACTTCAAGATCATTTGCTGCAGTTTTGCCCTGGCCTTGGCCAGGTTGGATTTTGAAGTGCCTTCACTGATTCCGAGCAATTTGCCCACTTCTTTATGGGAATACCCATCGATTACGTACAAATTGAATACCGTACGGTAAGCCGGCGACAATTTTTGCACCATGGCCAAAATCTCTTCTGCACTCAAATCTGATACCACATCGTGTATATCGGCCTCATGTATGGCATGGTTTATTTCTACCAGGTTGGGATGTTTGGCACTTTTGCGGTAGTGATCAATGGCGGTATTGATCATGATGCGCCGTATCCAGGCCCCCAGGTTGGTGCCACGCGAAAATTTGTGCAGGTTTTTAAAGATTTTGATAAATCCTTCGTGCAACACGTCACGGGCTTCCTCCCGGTCGTTTGTGTATCTCAAACAAACGCCCATCATGCTGCCATAGTAGCGCTCATAGAGCAGCTTCTGATATTTGCGCCCACCTTGGAGGCAGCCTTCTACAATCTCATCTTCCCGGTAGTCAGAGTTAATCATATTTCATCAGTATTTATAACGCCACACTGCTGGAATGGGTTGCTCAGAGGGTGCGCCGGGGCAAATTCCGGGCTCCTTCCTGTTTCAACCTCTCCTCAACTGGCATGGTCTTACTTATCAGATTCATAGATAAGAAAATAGATGCAGATAATCAACAGAAAGCATGCATGCATTCCATTTAGGTTTTTGAATGTCTTTTGCGTAATTTTAAATTTGTTTTTGAGATAAAAAGAGCCTGAACTTTTTTAGTAAGGTTAGTTTTATTGTGGTTTTTTTTTTAATTTACCCTAAAGGAAATAGTAAATTACCTTTACTAATAGGTTACCATTCCCATTGGCTAGTAACGCAATATTCATTCTTAACTGAAAGCAAGGTGAACGAACAAACCGCTACAAAAGATTCTACCCTCACGCTGGCCCTAAAGAAGTACTTTGGCTATGACTCATTCAGAGGCAGGCAGGAAGAGGTGATTCAGAATATCATGGGGGGGAAAAATACCTTTGTAATCATGCCCACGGGTGCGGGCAAGTCTTTGTGCTACCAGCTTCCGGCCGTGATTATGGAAGGCACGGCATTGGTGATTTCTCCCCTCATTGCATTGATGAAAAACCAGGTGGACCAGCTTCAGGCATTTGGGATAGAAGCGGGCTTTATGAACAGCAGCATGAACCGCTCGGATTATGAGGCAGTGCGCCAAAAGGTGCTCAACCGCAAGCTCAAGCTGCTGTACGTGGCGCCGGAGTCGCTGGTGAAAGAGGAGTTTGTAGATTTTCTCAAGCAGGCCAAAGTGAGTTTCCTGGCCGTGGACGAAGCCCACTGTATTTCGGAGTGGGGGCACGACTTCCGGCCCGAATACAGGCGCATACGCGAAATCATGGCTCAGCTGGGCTCCATTCCCATCATTGCCCTTACAGCTACTGCCACGCCCAAAGTGCGCATGGACATTATTCAAAATCTCCAGATAGAAGACGCCGATATTTTTCTCACCAGCTTCAACAGGCCCAACCTCTACTACGAAATTCGCCCAAAGATCAACAACAACTCGGCCACCACGGAGATCATCAAATTCATCAAGCAAAACCCGGGAAAATCGGGCATTGTGTATTGCCTGAGCCGGCGAAAGGTGGAAGAAAATGCCGAAATACTGAATGTAAACGGCATCAAGGCTGTCCCCTACCATGCCGGGCTGGACTCCAACACCCGCACCCGCCACCAGGACATGTTTCTCAATGAGGACGTACAAGTGGTGGTGGCCACCATTGCCTTTGGTATGGGCATTGACAAGCCCGACGTGCGCTTTGTCATCCACTTTGACGTGCCCAAAAGCATAGAAAGCTACTACCAGGAAACGGGCCGGGCCGGCCGCGACGGGCTGGAGGGCATTTGCCTGCTGTTTTACGATTTCAACGACATCGTAAAGCTGGAAAAATTCATGAAAGACAAGCCCGTGAGCGAGCGCGAGTCGGGCAAGCACCTGCTATATGAAATGGCCGCCTTCAGCGAGTCGGGCACCTGCCGTCGCAAGATGATGCTGCACTACTTTGGTGAATACTTTGCTGCCGAAGACTGCAAAGGCATGTGCGACAACTGCCGCTACCCCAAAGAAACCTTTGATGCCCAGAAAGAAATCGTGCTGGCCCTGGATGCTGTGGACCAGGTGGAAGAAAAGTTTGGTATGGCTCATCTGATCAATATCCTCAGAGGTAGTAACAACCAGCAGATCAACATCTACGGGCACGACAAACTACCCGTCTATGGCAAGGGGAAACACCTGAATGAAAAAGAATGGAAATCGATTTTCAGCCAGCTGATCGTACACGATTTCCTCATCAAAGACATTGATGACTACGGCCTGATTAAAATGGCCCCCAACGGCCGGGAGTATTTCAAAAACCCCCGCCCCTTCAAGCTCGTCAAACTGCAGGATTTTGAGCAGCTCAAGAAGGCCAGCCCGCAGGTAGAAGATTTTAAAACCTACGACGAAACCCTCTTTGAAAAGCTCAAGGTGCTGAGGCGGAAAATTGCCAAGGAGCGCAAAATCCCGCCCTACGTGATTTTCCAGGACCCTTCCCTGGAGGAAATGGCCACCAAATACCCCGTGTCCATGGCCGAGTTTCAAAACATTTCTGGCGTGGGCAGGGGAAAAGCCCAAAAGTTTGCAGCGCCTTTTATCAAACTCATCTCCGACTATGTGGAAGCCAATGGCATTGAGCGCACCGCCGAGGTGGTGGTCAAGTCAACGGCCCGCAAGTCCATGAACAAACTCTTCATCATTCAGCATGTGGACCGGCGCACCCCCCTGGACCAGATTGCCGACATCAAGGGCATGAGTTTTGATGAGTTGCTCAATAACCTCGACCAGATTGTATATTCGGGCACCAAGCTCAATATCGATTACTACATCAACCAGGCGGTGGATGAAGACAAGGTAGAAGACATCTATGACTACTTCATGACCGCTGAAACCGACAGCCTGGACGAGGCCGAGAAGGAGTTGGGCGGGGATTATACCCGCGAAGAAATACAGCTGGTGCGCCTGAAGTTTGTTTCCGATCTGGGCAATTAGGATCATGCGGGCATGCCGCCCGGCACGATATGCCTGCCCGGTGCCCACCGGGCGAAGAGTAAGCCGGCAGCAAGTGGCCGGTAAATGCGAAAAGGTACATCGGATAGTACCTAAAAAAACGGTAAAGCGCATCACGCACTACCATTTTTCCGTTCATATTTGTAACTTTGTGGCTTATTACATTCAATTCAACTTAAAAAATGGATTTAGTAAAAATATTAGACCAGCTGGAAGATAAGTATTATGAGGATCCTGAAAACCAAAAAGCTGCGGTGATTGCTGAGCTGCTGGATCTTCACATGAGTATAGACGATGAGGACACCCTCAACCGCTTCTGCGTGCTGGTGGCTCCCCGTTGCGGGGGCATTTATATCCCCTATATCTTTTGGGATAAACTGGCTGCTTTTCTGGAAAGCGAAGACCAGCGCGCTTTTTTGCAGGAAATCATTTCAGCCTTTACCCAAAGTGACTTTGAGGAAGAAGAGCAGCGCAAAATGAAGCCGCTACTCATCACCTATATGGCCAATGAGAAGCAGTTTGAAATTGACAAACTCAAAACCCTCATCATCGATAAGGCCCATCCCACTGTACGGGAGTATTTCAACAAGCTGATCAACTTTGTGCGGAAAAATGTCCGCTCTACCAAGATGTACAGCGAGAAATTTGAAATCCTGAAAGATATTGAGCCCAATTTTGAGTTATTAAGCCTGCCAATTACTCAACTCAAAGAAAAGTTTCAGCGGGTATAGCTCACTCTTCCGTCCATTATCTCTTTTTCATTGCCGACTAAACCCGGCCAGCTTTGGCTTTCGACCAGCCTGAGTGTGAGGCTGTTGGTGGCTAAGATGGGCGCCAGGTGATGGCATGGCAGAGAATTTTTTGGCAGAGGAAAACGACTTTTCCTGTATCTGGGCCGGAAATCTGACATGAGTGCCTGTGCTGTAATAATATGAGCATCATGCATTTAGTAATGCTACCATACAGCTATTAGTTTTGGGTTTTGTATTGGAGCCAAACGATGATACATGATTCTCAATTCTACTCACTTATCCCAAATCTGGAATGATCTGGACCCCTGCTGGAAAAAGATCCTGGCTGAGCACTTGGAGCTGGGAGATTATTTTGAGGCGGCCGACATCATTTATGCTCCAACCATCACGGAGCTGGACCTATACAAAACCGAAGTTATCGACCTTTGGCCTCTGCGGCTCATGCCCGGGCTGAAAAAACTGGATATTAGCCATACTCAAATACAAAAGCCTGCCGCCATAGCGGGGCTTAAACAGCTCGAAGAGCTGGAGGCCAACTTTTGCAGCGGCCTGGACCTGCGTGTGCTGGCAGCGCTACCAGCCTTACAGGTACTGGACATCTCCTATCCGCAGCAGCCTCATGTCCACCTGGCTGCGCTGGAGCGCCTCACTTCTCTGAAGGAGGTGTACTGCAACTGCTGCGACTTGCAACACCTCAAACCCTTTATGAAATTGCCACAGCTAGAAAAACTGTGTGTGCAATTCAACCCCCTGAGCAGGGAGGAACTCTGCCGCTTCCGGCGGCTTAACCCTCATGTGGAGGTCTTGTTTTAATCTGCGGCCACACATCCCAGCCGACTGTACCGACCAGCTCACTCAGGCAGCGATATTTATATAGATGGGGGTTAAATGTCTATATGCTCAGTGGGGGCATCGCCCCACAAGGCTTCGAGGCGGTAAAAGTCCCGCATTTCCTGCTGAAAAATGTGCACCACCACGTTCACAAAGTCCAGCAGTACCCACTGCCCGGCCTGAAGGCCCTCTTTGCTAATGGGGCGCTCTCCTACTTTTTTCATCTCCTCCATCACCGACTCGGCCAGCGACTGCACATGGCGGTCGGAGGTACCGGTACAGATAATAAAATAGTCGGTGATGGCACCATCCACTCCTTTTAGGTCCATTCGCACCAATGATTGTCCTTTTTTTTCCTGAATTCCGTGAATGGCAATTTCCGAAAGGGTTTTAGCATCTAGCAGTTGTTGCGTCATATATTGAAGGTTAAACAACCCTTGTGAATCTGCCAAGAGTTGTTAGGGTAAAAATGGTTTTAACTATATTAGCACAAAATTTACTGATCCGCTCTGATATATCCAAAGATATGTTTTCTTAATGAACCATACCCAATTTGTAGGCAGAAATTTTATTTACCTGGACGAGCTCCCCTCCACCAACACCTTTGCCATGGAGCTACTGACCGAAGAGCCGGCCGAGGGCACCGTGGTACAGGCAGGTCATCAGAGTCGGGGCCGGGGGCAGGCCGGCAACCACTGGCACGCAGCGGCAGGAGAAAACCTCACCCTGAGTGTGATCCTCTATCCTGCCTTTTTGGGTACAGATGAATTGTTTTACCTGAGCAAAATCTCCAGCCTGGCCATTCACGCCTGTGTTTCGGCCTTGCTACCCGGTGAAGAGGTGCTCATCAAATGGCCCAATGATGTACTGGTAAACCGCCGCAAGGTGGCGGGCATCTTGATAGAAAACCAGCTGGAGGGCAAGGCGGTAAAAGCCAGCGTGCTGGGGATAGGGCTCAATGTCAACCAACAGGCTTTTCCACCGGAAATACGGCATACGGCCTGCTCACTGAGGCAGCTCAGGGGCAGCAGTCTGTCGCTGCAGGAGGTGGCGGCCAGGCTGTTTGAAGAACTGGAGGCAGTTTACCTGCGACTTCGGGCCGGCCACAGGGCCGCCATAGACCGCAGCTATTTAACGCATTTGTACGGCTACCAGACCCCCGTGCCCATGCGCATAGACGGGACCGAGGTGCAGGCCATGCCCGTAGGGGTGGAGCAGTCGGGCCGGCTGGCTGTGGCCTGGGGAGAGCGGCTTCGTTATTTTGAGCTCAAAGAGGTGGAATTTATCCTTGCGCCATGAGGAAACAAACAGCACGGGTACTCACCATAGACATGGGCAATACGCGCACCAAGATGGGCCTTTTTGAAGCGGGGCGCATACAGCAGAGCTGGCGTATGCTCAATGCAAGCCTGGAGGAGGAACTGAAAAAAAACTTATCTCCTCTTTCCTCCACAGAAAAGCTGGTGGTGGGGTGGATGCAGGTAAGCGGGGGGCGGGAAGTTCCGGAGCTTGAAGCCTGGAAGCGTTTTGGTGCAAACTGCTGCTTTGTACACATCCAGCGGCATACCCCCCTGCCCATCAGCAGCGCTTACCAAACGCCTGAAAGCCTGGGCATAGACCGCCTGGTGGCCGTGGTGGCAGCTAAGGCCCACTACCCCTCACAGCCGGTGCTGGTGATAGACGCCGGCACGGCCCTCACCTTTGATGTGGCCACGGCCGCAGGCCGTTACCTGGGGGGGAGCATTGCCCCGGGAATACGCATGCGTTTCAGGGCGCTGCATACCTTTACGGCCAAACTTCCGTTGATAGAAGAAATTGATGCTTTTAGCCTGATCGGGAACTCTACCCGCAGCTGCATACTTTCGGGAGTACTGGGCGGCATAGTGGCCGAGGTGGAAGCAATATGCGGGCAGTACCAGGCGCGCTTCGGGCACGAGCTGAAGATAGGATTGACCGGCGGAGACATGGAATTCTTTGAAAATCACCTGAAAAGCGTCACCTTTGCGGACGCAAACCTGAATTTGAACGGTATTTATCACATTCTCAAGCATAATTCATACGTATGAGGTTAAGGATATTTTTGTGTTTTGGCTTATTGTACAGTTCGCTGTGGGCGCAGCAGCTCACCCTCAGCCCCTATTCCCGCTACGGGGTGGGCGACATCATCAACAATGGCACGGTGCGCAATGCCAGCATGGGCGGTATTGGTATGGCCACGGGCAACTATTTTTCGGTAAACCGGCTCAACCCGGCCAGCTATGCCGATGCTGCCTTTACCACCTTTGACATTTCGGGTTTTGCCTATTTCAACCAGCTGAAGACGCAGGAAAAATCTGAAAATCAGTCCAGTGCGGGTTTTCAGAATATAGCCTTCATGTTTCCCTCGAACAAAAACTTCACCCTGGCATTCGGCTTTGCACCTTTTAGCGTGGTGGGCTACGACATCACCAGCCTGCGGCTGATCGACGCAAACGGCATAGACGGTATAGAACGCATCCAATACAAAGCAGATGGGGGGCTCAATCAGGTGTTTCTGGGCGGCGGCTTTCGCATGCTGAAACAGCGGCTGCGCTTTGGGTGGAATTTCCTCTATACCTTTGGCGGTACCCGCTATACCCGCATTACTTCTATTCCTGAGGATTCGCCCATTATCGCTGCCCATACGGTTACCCTCACTGACCAAACTTACCTCACGGGCTTTGGCGGGCAGGTGGGGCTGATGTTTGTCGATAGCCTCAAAAGCTCGGATTTGTACCTGCGCATAGGGGCCATGGCCGAGTTTAACGGAGAGCTGAAAGGCAGCCGCCTGATGACCTCGGACAATGTAGTGGGCCTGGATACGCTCATCAATGAGGAAGGTGCGGTGTCCATCCCCACCAAGTACGGCATAGGTGTTCATTTGAGTCGTCCCGGCAAGTGGGCTGTAGGGGCCGATGTGAGCATGCAAAACTGGGAGCAGTTTACCTATTTTTCCAATCCCACCCAGCTGTCCAGGGAGCTGGTGATTGCAGTGGGGGGAGAGCTTACGCCCAATTTCACTTCTACCAATTACCTCGAGCGCATCAGTTACCGCATTGGCGGCTATGCCAAAAGGAGCTACATAGCCGTTGGCGGGGAGTCGGTAAACGATGTGGGCTTCACCCTGGGGGTGGGGCTGCCGGCCTCCCAGCAGGGGACCAACCAGTACAACCGCGCCCGGCTATACTCCAAGATCAGCCTGGGGGTGGCCGTGGGCAAGCGGGGCAACCTCAGCATCAACCAGCCGCTGGAGGAGTTTTACGCCCGGGTGCGCATCGGCATTACCCTGAATGATACCTGGTTTATACGGAGGGTGGTGGATTAGGCATGAAATACGATCCCGGTTTTATTGAACGATTACGCCTGCGGCTGCAACAGCCGCTGCCGGGCCTGGACGCCCAAATGCGCATGGCCCCGCCCGTGCGCGGGCGGGAGTACGTGATACCGCCCAACGCGCGTCGGAGTGCAGTCCTGGCCCTGCTGTATCCCTGTCAGGATCAGTATTACCTGGCTTTTATGAAGCGGGCAGAAGACGGGCGCGTACACAGCGGGCAGGTGTGTTTTCCGGGAGGCAGACGGGAAAAGGAGGATACCGACTATACCTTTACGGCTTTGCGGGAGACGGAGGAGGAACTGGGCGTACCTGCCAGCAAGGTGGCAGTATTGGGCCCGCTAACGGAGCTGTACATTCCTCCCAGTAATTCGCTGGTGTATCCACGGGTGGGGTATTACCCGGGGCGGCCACAGTTTAAACCCGACCAAAAAGAGGTAGCTCAGGTGCTGGAAGTGCCGCTGGGGCATTTTCTGAAGCAAGAGGTGGTGGGCAGGCACCGGGTAGATGTGCATGCGGGCAATTATATAGAAGCACCGGGCTACACCGTAGGCGAGCATTTGATATGGGGTGCCACGGCCATGATAATAGCTGAGTTGATGCATCTGGTGCGGGAAATCAGGAATTAATGCGTGTGATCGACGAGGTTCACCTGCTCGATCCGAGCCTGGGTTCGCCTCGTATGCGGGAGACTTTGGTCAGGATGGGTTATGGGGTGAGTGTGAATCGGATCGAGCGTTTGATGCGAAAAATG
>RFHT01000010.1 GCA_003696835.1 Bacteroidota bacterium | reverse complement strand
TTATAGGCATAATTGACAATGCCTACGGCAAAAATTTGTACGATGGGCCACTGGTTTCCCTGTCTGGGCCAGATATAAAAAGCAATAAACAGCACCACAAAGCTGTCGATGAGCTGAGATACCAGGGTAGAGCCGGTGGCCCTGAGCCAGATTTTGGAGGCGCCGGTAAATCTTCTCAGCCAGTGAAAGACCGTCACATCCACCAACTGCCCGATGAGAAAAGCCGTGAGCGAGCCCAATATGATGCCCAGCCCCTGGCCCAATACCCTGCGGAATGCCACATCGATGTTGGGCTTAATGTCGGTATTGATGTCGTTGATCCAGAAGCTGGCAGGCTCGGTGATAATGGCCAGATAGACCATGAGAAAGGCATAGCTGATGAGGGCCGCCGCCAGCCAGGAAAGCAGTCTCACGCCTTTTTTGCCGTAATACTCATTGATGATGTCGGTCATGATGAATACCACCGGCCACAGGATAACGCCTGCAGTGAGGTTGAAGGAGAGGTTTTCCTGCCCCAGTATGGTCCAGTTTACGGGCTCAAAGCCGAGGGTGGCTTCCAGGGAAAAGATTTTGGCGCCGATGAACTCGGCCACGAGGGCATTGGTGATAAAAAATCCGCCCAGGAATACGAAGAGCAGGTTTTCTTTTTTGTACATTTAGAGAAAGTCCTTCAGTTTGAACACATGTCCTTCTTTGGCCAATGCCGTTTGGGGGAATACCGAACGCGCTTCTTTGAGCAGGGGGGTGAGGTCGCGGTATCGGGCCGAGTAGTGGCCCAGAATGAGCTGCCTGACCTCGGCCTGGCTGGCAATTTTGCCTGCTTCCAGGGCCGTGCTGTGGCAGGTTTCCTCGGCCCGGCTTTTGAGTTCGTGCAGGAAGGTGGCCTCGTGGTACAGCAGGCGGGTGTACCGTATGTACTCGATGAGCTCTTCGCTGTAGCGGGTATCGGAGCAGTAGGCAAAGGAAAGTGGCGGGTCCGGTTCAAAATGCACCTCTTCGGGTTTAACCATCAACCCATTTTCAAGGGTGATGCTGTTGCCCTGCTTCAGCAGGGAGAAGTAGTTGTTGGGAATTCCCAGAGACTTGGCCTTATAAAAGTTGAACTTAGGTTTTTTGTTGACCTCCTGAAAGTGAAATCCCCGGCAGAAGACGCGGTGCTCCAGAGGGAGAATTTTTACCTCAAAGTTTTTGCGGGCATACGCCACTTCGCCCGGCTGGAAGTCCTCCGTAGGAATAAACTCCAGCTCATAGCAGAGGTAGCTGTGGGTTTGGGAGAAAATGGTATCCAGTACACCTTTGAGGGCGGAGGGGGCAAAAAGTTTAAGGGGATTGCTGCGTTCGTACAGGCTCAGGGTATTGAGCAGGCCGGGTAAGCCCAGTATGTGATCGCCATGCAGGTGGGAAATAAAGATGGCATCCAGCCTGGACAAGCGCACTTTGTACCTCAGTAGCTGCATTTGGGTGCCTTCCCCACAGTCGATCAGATGATGCCTGTCATTGATGGTAACCACCTGGGAGGAAGGAAAACGCGAAACTGTAGGAATTGCAGAACTCGTTCCTAGTATTTGAACCTGAAACACGTATATACAGAATAGATTAAGTTAAACACAATTCGTAAAGAAGGTACAAGCTCATAAGCAATTATCAGTCCACACACTCACCGCGGTGTGAGGGAGTGGGGCAATTTTTGCATAGATACGAAGCCGGAAATTTCCCCTTTTCCCTACTGAGCGTCCTGCTCCTCTTGTTCATTCAGCTCTCTTTCAATCTCATCCATAAAAATGGCTTCGCGGGCTTCCTCTGCTGTAGGCACGATGGTGAGCACATTTTCCAGATGAGAAATTTTAATCAACTTTTTGATGTGGTCGCTCAGGTTGCTCAGTACAAAGGTGCCGCCAGCGCTTTGGCACAGGCGGTTGCCCGTGAGGATGGCGCTGAGCCCGGAGCTATCGGCGTATTTGACCTCCTTGAGGTTGAGGATGATGTTTTTGGCCCCGTTGGTATTGAGCACAATCAACTCTCCCTTCAGTTCGGGGGAAAGGCGAGAATCGAGCTTCTCTTCCAGCAGCTTGATTTCGGTATATTTTTCTTCTGCAATCTTTTCAATTCTCATAGCTAAAAATCCTGATTTGGTTGAGCAAAGATACGCAATCTTGTGCTTACTGCCCAAATAAATGCTTTTTTTGCAGAGGGATTGGTCAGTTATGTGGCATTTTTACACCTTTGTAAGGAAATGGGTACAAGGCGGTTTCACTCCGCTGAGCCCGCTCAATTATCTTTGTTAATTGAAGCACAAGTGCAGATGAAAGAGGCATTTCGATTTCTGGTGGCAGGCTGTATCTGCATCAGCATGCTGGCGGGCGGCCGGGCGGCGGCCCAGCAGCGTTTCTGGCAGGGCAACAGCCCCGAGGAGCGCGTGAGCCGGGAAGTATTCCGGCTGGTCAACCAGTACCGGGCTTCCAGGGGCCTGCGGGCCCTGCAGCCCAAGCGCGAGCTCAACGCCATTGCCATGCAGCACAGCCGCGACATGGCCAGCGGCAGGCTGCCTTTTTCCCACCAGGGCTTCAACGAGCGGGTGGCCGCTGTGCGCCGCTACGCCAAAATCCCCTACAAAGTGGCCGAAAACCTCTACGCCAACACCTCGGGCCACAACATCGCCCTGCTGGCCCTCAAGGGCTGGCTGGCCAGCCCCGGCCACCGCAAAAACATAGAGGGCAACTTCCTCTTTACCGGCATAGCCGTGGCGCGCAGTGCCAGCGGTGAGTTCTTTATTACCCAGCTCTTTGTGGGGAAAAAGGAGTAGGGGGAAATGGGAGTTGTTTGAAACCTGCTTTGTTTCATGCTATATTTTCCCTACTTTAGCCCTACTTCAGGCTTTGAACCAGGTAGTGTATAATAGGAGTACTTAAATGAATGCAAATGTATAGCTTTTTCCTCGATCATCATGCCTATAATGAATTGCTCAATTTATTGAATAATCAACATTTTACCGAAAAGCCTGGTAAACAATCAGATATGTATTTCTTATCAGAAGATTGGTGGCTGAGGGATACCGCGGTAATCGAAAATGTGGTGAGGCGTGAGGGAATGTGGGAAATACAACTGATATTTGCCCATTATCAGGAGCCCTATAAATTGATAAAAAGAGTGATTTCCAGGCATACCAATAAGGCAAAAGCTGAGTTGAAAGCCTGGTACATGAAACGCTTGGCTGCCAAAGACCAAAGAGGAACCCTGAAAGTGGACCTGGGCGACTTCAACCTTTGCCTGAGCTAGCGATATTTGAATGATGTCAGATTTGAGTACCAAGCAAAAAATCATCAATGCTTCTATTCGCCTGTTTAATCAGGATGGGATGGCCAATGTCCGTCTGCAACAAATTGCCAATGACATAGGCATCAGTGTGGGAAACCTGGCTTACCATTTCCGAAACAAAGAGGCGATTGTTCACGCCATCAATGAACAGTTGTACGAGGAGGTCCTGGCTATCCTTTCTGCATACAGGCTGTACCCCAATTTCATAGATTTTGACTATCAGCTCGGCTTATATTTTCAGTTTTTGCAGAAACACCCCTTTTACTTTATCGATTTACTGGAATTGGAGCGGCATTACCCTTCTGTGCATACCGACCGCCAGGTACACATAGGGAAAATGATCAGCCAGATCCGCAAACGCTTTGATTTTAATATTCAGCGTGGCACCATCATGCCAGAACCCCGGCCCGGCTTGTACGACCGCCTGGCCCACACTATATGGGTGCTCATCACTTTTTGGATGCCTCAAAATATGATAAAGGGAGACAATTCATCTGCCCTCATCAATACCTGCTTCAAAGAAATGGTGTGGGATCAGCTTTATCCTTATTTCACCGAAAGTGGGATAGCCGAATATGAGCGGCTCATCGTGCCCTTGCTACAGCAAAACCCTTATGATAGATAACTCTGCACCCCACAATTGCATAGTTTCTTTTATGAAAAAAATAGAAAATATTTTCTAATTCCCGGCTAATTACTATATTGTGCATTGATAATGCTTTCAACCGTGGCATGTGGGCTTACGGTCTTATTTGCCACCACACTCTAAACCCTACAATACTATGGCAAATGTATTATGGTTGCAGGGAGGGGCATGTAGTGGAAACACCATGTCATTTCTCGATGCCGAAGAACCCACCGTCGTAGAACTCATCGTAGATTTTGGGATTAACATTCTCTGGCACCCAACTGTGGGGCTTGAGATTGGTCACCAGGTAAGCGACCTGATGCAGGACTGCATATCAGGCAAGACCCAGTTGGACATTTTTGTGTTTGAAGGGACCGTTATTCAGGGCCCCAATGGCAGCGGCAAAATGAACTATTTTGCTGATCGTCCCATGAAAGACTGGGTGCAAGAACTGGCCCATGCAGCACAGTATGTGGTGGCCATAGGAGATTGTGCTACCTGGGGGGGCATTCCTGCCGTACCTCCCAACCCCAGCGAATCTACGGGTATGCAGTTTCACAAACGCAAAAAAGGTGGGTTTTTAGGAGAAGGCTTCGTTTCAAAAGGCGGACTTCCGGTAATCAATATTCCGGGCTGCCCGGCACACCCCGACTGGATCACGCAAATCCTGGTAGCCATCTCAACGGGCCGTATAGGCGATGTGCTGATTGACCAGTACCATCGACCCAAGACCTTCTTTACGGACTTTGTGCAAACGGGCTGCCCCAATGTGCGGAGTTTTACTGAAAAGCTGGATGGGCACTTTGGCAAGCGGGGTGGGTGCCTGTTTTATGAGGTGGGATGCAGGGGCCCCATGACACATGCCAGTTGTAACCGCATACTGTGGAACCGGCAGTCCAGTAAGACCCGGGTAAACCATCCCTGCCTGGGCTGCACCGAGCCGGGATTTCCCCACCACGACCTGAAAAAAGGCAGTGTATTCAAAACCATGAAATACCTGGGCTTTTTACCCCGGGAAGTGCCTGAAGGCGAAAGTAAGCTGATGTACTGGTTTAAAGCGGGGGTAGGAAAGATGTCCCCCACTCCCCGTGTGTTAAAAGAGCATTCCAAATAACATGTTTCACCCTAAATGATACTTGTATAATGGCTTTAAAAGAACTCAACATTTCTCCGGTTGGCCGGGTAGAAGGCGACCTGGATGTAAAAGTATATATGGAAAATGGGGTGGTAACCCGCGCCCATACCCAGGCTGCCATGTTTCGTGGCTTTGAAAAGATTTTGGCCGGTAAGGACCCCCAGTCAGGCCTGATTGTCACGCCCCGGGCTTGCGGCATTTGTGGAGGATCTCACCTCTACTGTGCCTCTTTTGCGCTGGATGTGGCCTGGAAAACGACCCTGCCTCCCAACGCATTGTTGTTGCGGGCCATCGGGCAGGCAGCCGAGACGACGCAGAGTATTCCGCGCTGGTTCTATGCTATTTTTGCCACCGACATGGCCAACAAAAAGTTTGCCAACAAGCCCCTGTACCAGGAGGTAGTGAAGCGCTTTGCGGCTTATGTGGGTACTTCTTTCCAGCGTGGGGTTACTGCCAGTGGCCGCCCGGTGGAGGTGTATGCCCTCTTTGGCGGGCAATGGCCCCACTCGAGCTACATGGTGCCAGGTGGGGTGATGTGTGCCCCTACCCTGAAAGATATTACGCGGGCCCACGCTATTCTGAACCAGTTTCGCAACGACTGGCTCGAGCCCGTGTGGCTGGGATGCTCTATCGACCGCTACATGCAAATCCAGTCCTGGGACGACATGATGGAATGGCTGGAAGAAAACGAATCACACAGAAATAGTGATCTGGGCCTGTACCTGCGGGCTGGGCTAGAGTTTGGGCTGGATAAGTTTGGCCAGGGGGTGGGCAAATACCTGGCCTGGGGTACCTACCTGCACAAGGATATGTACAACAACCCCACCATTGAAAGCCGCAATGCAGCGACCATCAGCCCATCGGGTTTCTTCGATGGTGAAAAATACTATGAGGCAGACCAAAAGCACGTTTCCGAACACGTGAAACACTCATGGTACACCAACCAGGAAGATGGGCTGCACCCCTTTGAGGAGCCCATACCCACTGCTGCTACGGACTCCCGCAATCTGGAGCAATCCGACTTTGGAGGAAAATACAGCTGGGCCAAGGCACCACGCTTTATGGGGCATGCTGCTGAAACAGGGCCCCTGGCCAGGGTTATAATGGCTGCCAACCCCGCCAACAAGGAGCACCAGTTTCGCGATCCCTTGTTTGGGGATATTATGAGAAAAATGGGGCCCTCTGTCTTCACTCGTGTACTGGCACGTATGCACGAAGCGCCCAGACTCTTTCTCAAGCTCAACGAGTGGCTTGGACAAGTACGCCTGGACGATGAGTTTTACATCAAGCCCACCGAGCAGGATGGCATTGGATGGGGGGCTACCGAGGCTGCCAGGGGAGCCCTGGCTCACTGGATCAAGGTGAAGAATGGGGTGATTGAAAACTACCAGATCATTGCCCCTACTACTTTCAATGTTGGGCCTAATGATAAAGACAACAACCCTGGCCCTATTGAGTCGGCCCTGGAAGGAACGGAAATTGAAGACCCGCATGATCCTGTAGAAGTAGGGATGGTGGCCCGCTCCTTTGATTCCTGTCTGGTATGCACCGTGCATGCACACGACAACAAGACGGGTAAAGAACTGACTAAGTTTAAGCTTTAAGTGTATTACAGTCCCATGATAAACAGCCCGTCAACCTTCATTGGCGGGTTTCTTTTTCCAGGGTGAGAATCACAGTCCGGTAATTTGGCAGCGTATGGCTGCTGCCCTGGTTTTTTTACTGGCGAATGTTTTTACTAGCAAATGATACAGGCAAATATTCAAAAAGAACCCATACAAACGGCTATACTGGGTTTTGGCAACCCCGTGAGGGCTGATGACGGTGTGGGGATTTATGTCATCAACCAACTGAAACAGCATTTGGGGGATCGGGAGCATATTCGTATCTTCGATATGGGTACCTCAGCCTTTGAAGTCCTGTTTAAGCTCAAAGGGCACCAGCATATTATTCTGATCGATGCGGTGCTGAACAGCGGCGAAGAGGTGGGAAGTGTGTATAAATTACCTGCTGAGGAGGTTGAGGCCCAGATTGAACCGGATCCCCTCGTTTTTTTGCATAGCCTGAAATGGAACCAGGCCCTTTCCTATGCCAGAAAAATGCTGGGGGAGGATTACCCCGAGCGCATAGATGTCTATTTGATTGCGATTGAGGACACGCGTTTCAACCTCGGTATGACCGAAGCAGCCCGCAAAGGAGGCGATAAGGTCGTGACCCTACTGCTGGAATCTTTTACCTGAACCTCTCCAAGCTGTACGCCTATGTTTATTCCTTCTCATTTGCCCCCCAACCATAAACGCAGTGCCCAAAAGGGAGCGTCTGTCAGGCTCAAAACAGCTCATTTGCTCATTGGGCATGAACTGGCCGGGCAGGTATTTGGGCGTGCCCAAAATGTGTATGTCGGTTTTGATGCCGCATCTTCCATGCTGGGGCTGGCCCCTGTGAGCAACCTGGCCTTTCAGAAAAAATACAACGCCAGCCAGCAAATGCTGAAAGCCCGCAACCTGCAGGGAGATGTGGCCATTGCCCTGCACGATGTACTCATTGACCACGACCTCAACCCGGCTGAGCGCGAGCTGACTTTTGAACTACGGGAGGAGGAGGGCGCCTTATGGGTGAACCTGCAAAGCTGAGGCTATTTTTTAACCAATAAATCGCATGCTTGATATTTATACCACAAAGAAATACCTATCTCCGGTACAGGAGATCATTGCTTCGGAACCCAGGCTGGATGAGCTGGTAGGGATATATGATGTGGATGCCGTTCAGCCCGGGCCAGGTATGCCCGGCCTGCTGGTAACAGAGGAGGGTATTGTACCTGTTATGGACTGGTACAACCAGTCACCCCCATTGCTACTTCCCCGTGGATTAAAGCTGCAAAGGGATATTTTGCTGGGCATGGTATTCAGTAAGTTGGGCAATGATAACAAGGCCCGGGTGTATTTGAGGGAATACCCCAAACTTTACCGGGAACTTTCCCTGCAGGGACGTTTATCGCAGTCTGAGGCAATCGATGTAGAGGAGGCGAGCCAGCTCTGGAGCGATATTCCGGCTCCTACAAGCTTTGACCAATACCGTTTGCACCACAATTTGGCCATTCTCCACCATTATGGAGGCAGTGGGCGATCAGCCGAAGAAATAAGCCAGCATTATCAGCAGGCATTGGCTTTAGCGCCCGGGGAGGAATACCGGGCATTTACTTCCCGGCATTATGGAGGATTTCTGCTGGATACGGGCCAGTTGGAGGCTGCCGCAGAGGTGCTGCAGGCCTCGCTTGAGGGCAGCCTTTTGGCAGATGCCCGGCACGCCCTGCAATGGGTGCTCATTCAGGTCCGGATCAAACAGTTGAAGCCCCCCTATCAGGGCGAAAGACTGGAAAGCCTCAAAAGTATGCTGTGGGAAACCCTCACCTTTTACGAAGCGCAGCAGTGCCAGCTTGAACTGGGGTTGTTGCTACTGGATGCAACCCATATTGCGCATATTTCCCAAAGCTTTACAGAAGCCCTGGGGTATATTAGCAGGGCCATCAGCATCTTTGAGGAGGAAAGCATGCCGGCCTTTGCAGCCAATGCTTATATGACAAAGGGGACCCTGCTTCATAGCTGGGCTCAGCAGGGACAACCCC
Source organism: Bacteroidota bacterium (assembly GCA_003696835.1). Classification (GTDB taxonomy): domain Bacteria; phylum Bacteroidota; class Bacteroidia; order J057; family J057; genus J057. The sequence goes on along the minus strand of RFHT01000010.1, from coordinate 20,563 downwards.
AGTTTTACAAAGCAGCGATTGAGGCATATCAGCAAGCCTTAAAAGTGTTTCGCAAAGAGGAGGCGCCAGATATGTTTGCCGAAATTCACCATCAGCTGGGTATTTTGTATGCAGAAATGCCGGCTCCAAACAAAAAACGGGGTATTTGGGCTGGGGTAGCCGCTGCCTCCTTCCAGGAGGCACTGGCCTATTACACGGCCGACTCCCACCCCTATGCCTATGGCACCATCTGCAATAATTATGGAAATGCCCTGATGAAATTTCCTCCGGCTATTCATTCTGATAATTATGAAAAAGCGCTCAGCTATTACCAGGAGGCGTTGAGGGTACGCACACCCCAATACCCCTATGAACGTGCCATTAGCATACTCAACTACCTGGAAGCCAGCTGGCGGGTGGGCAATCAGGGGGAGATGTTTAATGAGGAACGCTACCGTGATATGCTTGCAAAAGCCAAGGAAATAGAAACCCTGGTAAACGATGCCGACATGCTGACTGAAGCCCGCCGGCATCTCGATATGTTGAAAAGCCTGAAAGAAACCACCGCCAACTAAACAGTGTATGCACGAAATTTCACTGGTGAGAAACATATTCAGTACCCTGGAGGAGGAGTTCTCCCCGGAAGAACTCGAAAGGCTTACGGCCATTGAGCTGAAGGTAGGCCTGCTCTCCAACGTTGAGCCCCGATTGATGCAGAATGCGTTTGAGGCCGTTACGGAATCAGCCCAAAAATATACCCATGTGACACTCAGCGTAGAAGTAGTACCCATCGAGATATTGTGCAGGCACTGTAATACCCATTCGCTGGTAGAGCAGTACAAGTTTGTGTGTAAACAATGTGGCCGCCCCAGCAGTGAGGTGGTGCATGGCACGGAGTTGCTTATCCATCGGGTACACTTTGCCCCGGAGGAAGAAACCGCCGCCACTAATCATTTACCCTGAATATAAACAATCGAAAACTATATGGACAAAGTACAAAAATCAAGTAAGGCCGCCAGGGGCAGTGTCACCTGCGACAGCACTACCATGCATTTGCTCAAGGCCAATGATTTTGTAGCGGAAAGTATCCGCAAGCAGATGCAAGAACAAAACATCTTGCTTATCAACATTACCTCATCAGCTGGTAGTGGGAAAACCACCTTGCTGCAGGAAACAGCCCGGCGGATAGGGGATAAGGTGAAGATGAAAGTGCTGGTAGGAGACCTGGAGACTGAGCGCGATGCAGATCGCTTGCGGGCAGTGGGCGTGGATGCCCTGCAAATAGTAACGGGAGGCATTTGCCACCTGGAGGCCCAAATGGTATGGCAGGCCATGGAAAACCTGGATTTGCAAGGGGTTGAGTTGCTCTTTATTGAAAATGTGGGAAATTTAGTTTGTCCGGCCTCTTTTGACCTGGGGGAGGACTATCGCGTTACCCTAATCTCGACCACAGAAGGGGACGACAAACCCAAAAAATATCCCCGTATGTTTCTCACCAGTGAGATGTTGCTGGTATCCAAAGTGGACCTGCTGCCTTACCTGCCCTTTTCGGTAGAAGCAGTAGTGGCCGATGCACGTGACATCAATCCACATATACAAGTTATAGAAGTGTCCAGCACACAGCATACGGGTATAGATGAATGGTGCAACTGGCTGTTGGACCGGGTAAAAGAAAAGCAACAGCTTTCCAAACAGCAAGTTAGTTGATGCATACCTGGCACATCCATATTGAAGGGCAGGTACAGGGGGTGGGCTTTCGCCCTCAGGTATATCGGTTGGCCAGGGAAAGGGGCCTCACTGGCTGGGTTAACAACAGCCCGGACGGCTTGCACATTGTGTTTAATGCCGGTACGGAGGAAGCGGCCAGGGCGTTTTTGGAAAAGGTGCTGAAGCAGGCACCGGCTCTGGCCCGCATCAGCCGCTATGCGCTTGCTGCGGCAGCACCGGCTGTGTACCACGATTTTCAGATCGTTCACAGCCATACCGCTGGCATTCCCAACTTATTACTCACACCCGACTTTGCGCTCTGCCCTGCCTGCAGAAGGGAGGTGCATGAGCCCCAAAACCGCAGGTATAGCTATGCCTTTACCACCTGTACACATTGCGGGCCGCGCTACTCCATTATCCATAGCCTGCCCTACGACCGCGAACGCACCAGCATGGCGGACTTTGTGATGTGTGCCCAATGTGAAGAAGAATATCACCATCCACTTGACCGGCGATATTATGCCCAAACCAACTCCTGCCCCCATTGCCGCATTGCGCTGAGCTGGGTGGGAGAAGATGGGACCTGCCTCCAAGAGGAGGAAACAGATTTGTTGGCCCAAACGCTGCGCTACTGGCAGGCGGGCAAGATTGTGGCCATTAAAGGCATAGGTGGCTACTTGCTCACCTGCGATGCAGCCCATGCCGATGCCATCCACCGGCTGCGGGTGCGCAAGCAGCGCCCTTTTAAGCCCTTTGCGCTCATGTTTCCCCGCCTGGAGGAGGTGAAGCAAGTAGCCGAAGTGCCTCCCGAAGCCGAAGCGGCCCTTTGCGGGCCGGTGGCGCCGGTGGTTTTGCTGTCCGCCGGCCCGCAGGCCGGGCAGCGGCTGGCCCTGCAGGCCATTGCTCCGGAGCTGAACCAAATCGGGGTTATGCTGCCCTACACCCCCTTGTATGAGCTGCTGCTCAGCCAGTACGGCAAGCCCATCGTGGCCACCAGTGCCAACATCAGCCATGCGCCCATTGTGTTTGAGGATGCGCAGGCGCGGGCCTGCCTGCCCGCTATAGCCGATGCCCTGCTGCTCAACCAGCGGCAAATTGTGCTGCCGCAGGACGACAGCGTGCTGAAATTCTCACCTGCATACCGCCAACAGATCGTGATACGCCGCTCCAGAGGATTGGCTCCCACCTGCATGGGCATCCGCCTGGACCTGCCCGAAAGCTGCCTGCTTGCCACAGGTGCTATGATGAAGAGCAGTTTTGGCTTTTTTCATCACGGCAACCTATTCGTGAGCCAGTACCTGGGCGATCTGGAGCATTTCGATACCCAGGAGCATTACCGGCATACCCTCTCACATTTTTTGCGGCTATTCCATAGCCGGCCTGAGCGCATACTATGCGATGCTCACCCCGATTATCCCTCCACGCATTTGGCCAGGGAACTGGCTGCAGAATGGGACTTGCCCTGTGAGCCGGTGCCGCACCACCAGGCACACTTTGCGGCAGTGCTGGCCGAGCACGACCTGCTGCAATCCCCCGGCCCGGTACTGGGGGTAATATGGGATGGTGCGGGCCTGGGTGAGGATGGACAGATTTGGGGAGGAGAATTTTTTGTGTATGAGACTCATGCCTTCCGACACTGCGGCCAACTGATGCCGTTTGTGCAATTGGCTGGCGATAAAATGGCCCGGGAGCCCCGTCTTTCGGCCCTTGCGGCCTGTCACGGGCTGGAGGCTGCGCTTCCGCTGTTGGAGGAAAAATTCAGCCCGGCCGAATGGCGGGTGTACCAGCGCCTGCTGCAGCGCGTGGGCGCGTTGCGCACTTCCAGTATGGGCCGCCTGTTCGACGCAGTGGCTGCCCTGCTGGGCATCATGGATGTCCAGACTTATGAAGGCGAGGCCGCCATGCGCCTGGAAGCCCTGGCGCAGACCTATTTTCGCAGGCATGGGCTGCATGCTGCACGGGCCTATGCCTTGGGGCCGGGGCAAGTCGGCACCATTTCCACCCCTTCCTTGCTGAATGGGGTGCTGGCCGATCTGAAAGCGGGCAAATCCAGGGAATGGATAGCCGCATGCTTCCACTTTTCTCTGGTAAAAGCCGTGCAACATACCGCCCGCAAGCTGGGGATAACCCAAATCGCTTTTAGTGGGGGGGTATTCCAGAATGCCGTGCTAACCGACCTGCTCCGGCACCATCTGCAGGCAGCGTTTAGCCTGTATTTTCACCGCCAGCTTTCGCCCAATGATGAGAACATCGCCCTGGGACAGCTGGCTTATTATCGGGTGCGGCAACTTCAGTTGGCGGAGGAGCAAACACCGCTCGCAGGCAAACTGCAAAATAATCATTTTTAAAGTACATTTGTTTTACAACAATCCCAGAACTTATGTGTTTAGCAATTCCCGGAAAAATAATCGCTGTTGAGTCCAGGTTTGAGGGGCTGGTGCGCATGGCCAAAGTTTCCTTTGGCGGTATCGTGAAGGAGGCCAGCCTGGAAATGGTGCCCCAGGCAAAAGTAGATGACTATGTGTTGGTACATGTAGGGGTAGCCATTAGCATCGTGGATGAAGAGGAAGCCAAAAAAACCTTTCAATATCTGGAAGAAATGGGGGAGGTAGAAGAGGAATTGAATATCTCAGATTTTTTACCCGATAAACAAACGGACACCAATCAACGTTAAGGCGTATGAAGTTTTTGAGCGAATACCGGGACCCGGCGCTGGCGCGCCGTTACCTGGAAGAAATAAAGAAAACCGTGACCCGCCCATGGACCATTATGGAAGTATGTGGCGGGCAAACGCACAGCCTGGTAAAGAACGGCATACTCAGCATGTTGCCTGAGGAAATCAACATGGTGCACGGGCCGGGCTGTCCGGTATGTGTTACGCCCCTGCATCTGATAGATAAGGCCATTTACCTGGCGGAGGAAAAGGGAGCGATATTGTGTTCTTTTGGCGACATGCTGCGGGTACCGGGCTCTCAGAAGAGCTTGCTGGAAGCCAAAGCCAAAGGAGCAGATATTCGCATTTTGTACTCTCCTTTAGAAGCCGTAAAGCTCGCCCAGCAACACCCGGACAGGCAAGTTGTTTTCTTTGCGGTAGGATTTGAAACCACGGCTCCGGCAAATGCCCTTTCCGTTATTCACGCTCATCGTCTCGGCCTGAATAATTACTCCATTTTGGCTTCGCATGTGTTGGTGCCTCCGGCCATTGAAGCCGTAATGGAAGATGAGGAAAGCCATATTCAGGGATTTTTGGCTGCAGGCCATGTATGCACCATCATGGGTACCCTGGAATATTACCCCCTGGTAGAGCGCTTCAAAGTGCCCATTGTGGTAACGGGTTTTGAGCCGGTGGACCTCCTGCAAGGCATTTTAATGACGGTGAAACAACTGGAAAGCGGAGAAGCCAAAGTGGAAAACCAGTATGCCCGTATGGTGCGGGAAGAAGGGAATCCCAGGGCGCAGGAGATCATCTATCAGGTATTTGAAGTAACAGACCGCCTTTGGCGGGGAATGGAGGTCATCCCCATGAGTGGCTACCAGGTCAAAGAGGCTTTTGCCGAATATGATGCCATGAGAAAATTCAAGGTGAATATTCCTGAGGTACCCGAAAATGAGGACTGTATGGCCGGAGAGATCATGAAAGGCATCAAGAAACCCTATGAGTGCCCGCACTTTGGTAAAAAATGCAGCCCGGAGACGCCCATTGGAGCCCCCATGGTGAGCTCCGAAGGGGCCTGCGCTGCTTACTACCATTTTTCGGGTATGGTTAATCAGGCTAAAGAACAGCCCGCATGAAGATACTCTTCCTCACTTCGGCTTTCAATGGCATGGCCCAGCGGGCATGGATAGAACTGGACCGCCTGAACCACCAGGTAAAGGTACAGATAGCCACTGAGGCAGCGGCCATGGAAAAAGCCGTGGAGGATTTTGAACCTGAGCTGATCATTGCCCCCTTTTTAAAACAGAAAATTCCCTCCAGCATTTGGCAAAAACACTGTTGCCTGGTCATTCATCCGGGTATAAAGGGAGACCGGGGGGCTTCTTCCCTGGACTGGGCCATACTGAATGGAGAGCCAGCATGGGGCGTCACCATCTTGCAGGCAGTTGAGAAAATGGATGCAGGCCCTATTTGGGCGTTTTCGCCTTTTGCCATGCCATTCAAGAGCAAGGCCTGCCTCTACCGCCATGAGGTGACCCAGGCTGCCATGCGGGCCCTGCTGCAGGCGGTAGAGCGTTTTCAAACGCCTGGCTTTCAGCCCCAGCCACTGGACCCTTCCCACCCGGAAATCAGGGGCAGATGGCGAAGGCGTACGCGTCAATCTGATTTCGCTTTTGAATGGAGTGACCCGGCAGTGGATATATGGAGAAAAATACATGCTGCTGACAGCGACCCCGGGGTGTTGGTGGAAATTGGAGGGGCAGAATATTATGCCTTTGGTGCACATCTGGAAGAACAACTCAAGGGTAAGCCAGGGGAAATACTGGCCCAAAGAAACAAGGCGATATGTATGGGAACAGGGGAAAATTCCATTTGGCTAACCCACCTAAAACAAAACCAGGCTGGTGCCATCAAGCTGCCTGCCACTTTGGCCCTGGGTAAAAAGGCTCAGGCCATTCCTGAAGCGAAGTTGACCCCTTTTGAAAAAACGGTACATGCCACTTTTCGCGAAATTTGGTATGAAGAGGAAGGAGCGGTAGGTTATGTGCATTTCAACTTTTACAACGGGGCAATGGATACAGCGCAGTGCCTCCGGCTAAAAGAGACCATAGCCATAGCCAAAACCCGGCCTGTAAAGGTCCTCGTCTTAATGGGAGGGCAGGACCTTTGGTCAAACGGCATCCACCTCAATGTGATTGAGCATGCCGAAAATCCGGCCGATGAATCCTGGGCCAATATCCATGCCATCAATGACCTTATTTTGGAAATTATCACATCGCCTAACCACTATCTTATTACCGCTTTACAGGGCAATGCTGGTGCCGGAGGCGTATCCCTGGCCCTGGCAGGGGATAAGGTGCTGGCGCGGGAGGGCATTGTATTGAATCCCCACACCCGAAATATGGGCTTGTATGGGTCGGAGTACTGGACGTATTTACTGCCCAAAAGAATAGGTATAAAAAAGGCCAGACAATTTACGGAGCAATGCTTGCCCTGGGGGACGGCTGTGGCCAAAGAAATCGGGTTGATCGACCATGTGTTTGGAGATACGGCCGAAGCATTCCGGGAAGGGGTCAAAGAGATGGCACAGGAAGTGGTACGCCTTCCCTATTTTGAAAAACTGCTCATGGCCAAGCGCTTCCAGCGCCAAAAAGACGAACGGGTAAAACCCCTGGCCAGTTACCGCGAGGAAGAACTCGCCCGCATGTGGGCCAATTTTTATGAGAACGATCAGGGCTACCATGAAAAACGCTTCCGCTTCGTACATAAGCTAAACGAGCCTGCCCAGAGCCAACAGGTTGAAGGGCGTGACTGGTACCGCAGCCGGCGGGAAATTTACCGGCGCAGAAAGTGGGAACCTATCGACTATCAATAATGTTTGTGAATCATGGGAGTTGCATCAAACAACGACAAAAAGATACAGATGAGGCTATCCTGCCCCATGCCCAAATTGGATTTTGACGTCATCACCCTGGGGCATGGAAGCGGCGGGCTGCTCACCCATAGGTTGCTGAACAGCGGGGTGTTTGATTTATTGAAAAACGACTGGCTGGATGAGCACCATGATGGGGCCATGCTAAAGCTGGAAGGGCAAACTGCTTTTACCAGCGACAGCTTTGTGGTTTCGCCCATTTTTTTCCCAGGCGGCAATATTGGCGAGCTGGCCGTCAATGGCACGGTCAATGACCTGGCCATGTGCGGAGCTATTCCCCAGTTTCTTTCCCTGAGCTTCATCATCGAAGAGGGCTTGCCCATGCAGGAGTTTTGGGACATCCTGGTCGCCATCAAGTTTGCCTGCGAGCAAGCCGGAGTGCAAGTGGTTACCGGTGATACCAAAGTGGTGGAGCGCGGTAAGGGCGATAAAATTTTTATCAATACAACGGGCATTGGCCGTCTTCATCCCCGGGCCAATATTCACACCAGCCGGATCAAAGCCGGAGACAAAATCATCGTCAGTGGAGAGCTGGCCACTCACGGCATGGCCATCATGTCGGTGCGGGAAGGGCTGGAATTTGAAACCACCATTGAAAGCGACACCCGGAATGTAAACCATATCGTTCAAGCTCTGCTGGATGAGTTTGGGCCCGCCATTCATTTACTGCGCGACCCGACCAGGGGAGGCGTGGCCACTGTGCTTGCTGAAATAGCCCAGGATACCCAATTGGGCGTAGAGCTGAGCCAGCAGCACATTCCAGTGGACGAGCAGGTGGGCAGCGCCTGTGAAATCCTGGGGCTGGACCCCTTGTATGTGGCAAATGAGGGCATATTTATCGCCATCGTGGAAGGAGAAGTGGCAGAGGAGGTGGTGGAAAAAATGCGCCTGATGGCCCATTGCGAACAGGCCTGCGTGATAGGGGAAGTGGTGGAAGGGCATCCCGGGCAGGTGGTGCTTATCAGTGGGATAGGGGGAAAGCGCGTAGTGAGTATGCTGGTGGGGGAACAACTGCCCAGAATATGCTAACACCAAGATAAGGGAGTTGATTTATGGAAAAAAAAATATACAGAAAAGAGCTGGTAAGTGAGACCCGCATATTCAAAGGGGCCAAAGATAACCCATTTCTTGCCCCCAGGGGGGTATTTCTCGCCGGAAACAGGCTATTTGTAGCCGATACGGCCCAAAACCGGCTGTTTATCTGGCACCAACTCCCCAGGGGGGAGTTTCAGCAACCTGACCTGGTATTGGGGCAGCTTGAAAAAGCAGCTACGGGAAGAAATGCCAATGGCAGGGTGAGCGCCTCCAGCCTATTTTACCCTTCGGGAATTTGGAGCGACGGGCAGCGCTTAATCGTAGCGGATGCATGGAACCACCGGGTGTTATTGTGGAGGGAAATGCCGGTGAAAGACGGCCAGCCGGCCGATGTGGTCATCGGTCAGCCAGATTTTGAGCACAATGAACCCAACGTAAAAGGGATAGGCCATCCTCCCTCGGCCCAAACCCTCAACTGGCCTTACGGAATATGGTCTGACGGCACCCGCCTGTGGATAGCCGATACGGGAAACCGACGGGTATTGTATTATGAACGCCTGCCGCAACAACACTTTGCCCCGGCAGATGGGGTCATCGGCAAAACCAGCTTTGAGGAGCGGGATTACGACCACCAGGACGCTATCTGGCCCTACGCTGTAAAAGTAAGCCCAAAAGGTGCCCTGGCCATTACCGATACCCAGTACTACCGGGTTCTGCTCTGGCACGACTGGAATAAGGCATTTTCACAAAAAGCTGATGCCATCATCGGACAGGCTTCCTTTGAAGGAAATGGGCAAAATCAGTTTGGATGGTTTCCGCGGGCCAATACCCTGAACTGGTGCTACGACACTTGTTTTTACAAAGATGGCCTCTGGGTGGCCGACACGGGGAATAGCCGCATTTTGTGGTTTGAAAATCTCCCCCGGCAGCACAATGCCGAAGCCGACAACCTGCTGGGACAGCCCGATTTTCAGCGTGGCAGCGAAAACCAGGACACCATCCGAAGCACGGAGGGGAGTTTGTATTGGCCCTTCCAGGTATGCATAGACAAGCGGACCATGGTCATAGCTGACACAGGCAATCACCGGGTGGTCGTGCAGCATTTAACTATATGAACTCATGGAAACCTTTGACTACAAAGCCTATTTGCTATTTGCACTGGAGCATTATGGCATTTCTCTTGTGTCCCAACAAGGAGATATGCTGGAGTTAGCCGGTGGGTATTCTATAGAAATTGAAGGCGAAAAGCTGTATAAATTATTGCATGAGGGGCAGGTGGTAGCTCCCTTTTCCAGTGTGGAAGAAATGTGCCGTTTTTTGCTTATGGACATGCAGGCGTATGAAGAAGATTGAGCTCAATATCATTGCCCTGGCGAGCAGTGAGTCGCATAAAGGCAATTATGCCCTGATTCTGGAAGAGGCAAAAGGCTTTCGGCGCTTGCCCATCATCATTGGGCCTTTTGAGGCCCAGGCCATAGCGGTATCACTGGAGCGCATGCGCCCTGGCCGCCCGCTCACCCATGATTTGTTTAAAAATACCCTGGAAGCCCTGGGGGCCCGCCTGGAGGAGGTACTCATTCACCAACTGGAAGGCAATGTGTTCCACGCTACCTTGATTGGAAAAAAAGAAGGTGGCCACCTGCTGGAGATAGATGCCCGCTGCTCCGATGCCATTGCCCTGGCCGTGCGTTTTGAATGCCCGATTTTTACTACCGAGGCCATTATGCAGCAGGCCAGTATCATCCTGGACAGCCCGAGTCAGGCGTTTACCAACAAAAGAGGCTCTCTGGCCGACTACTCCCTGGAGGAGCTGGAGCAACTGCTAAAGCAAGTTCTGGCCAAGGAAGACTATGAAAGTGCTGCCAAAATCCGCAAGGCCATAGAGGAGAAAAAAAAGCAATAAAATACCCCGGGCGAAGTATCCCTTCGCCCTATAACTTCCAGGAATCAGAAACATAGCGTGATAGTATCCGGCTCTAGCTCATATATGCGCCCGAAATGTAGTTCTCAAGGTCGCGTATGGTATTTTGCTGCTGAGAAATCACCGCTTTCACCACATCACCTATGGTGATGATGCCCACCAGCTGGCCGTTCTCTACCACGGGCAGGTGGCGGATGCGCTTTTCGGTCATCAGGCGCATACAGTCCTCCATGGTGCGGCGGCCCTTTACGTGGTGCACCGGGCTGGACATGAGCTCGCGCACCTGGGTTTGGTGGGAGGATTTTCCTTTCAAAATGACTTTGCGGGCATAGTCGCGCTCAGAAAAAATGCCCACCAGGCGGTCGTTTTCCACTACGGGCAGGGCGCCTATGTTTTTTTCAGCCATAAGCTGAAGGGCTTCAAATACGCTGGCATCTGGCGAAATAGTCCAGAGCTCATTCCCCTTTTGACGAAGCAGTTGATTTACACTGATCATGGTCAAGCTGTTTGGAGTAGGTAAGACAATAAGCAAACGAATGGAACATGGCAGGGACTCCTACAGGAGCCGGGGTACATTCACGAGCAAGGGAGGCAATTCACATGTTAGGCCACCACAGCTTTACAGCAGTGGCTTTTCTTCAATTTAGGCATTTTTTTTTTCATAAACCGGGAAAAAAAAAGGAATTGCAGAAAAAATATTTGGCCAAAACGGGTAACTTCTTGGTCTTTTGGGGGATTACACAGTGATGGCCATGCAAAAAACTGTTACATTGCATAGGCATTACCTCGTATTACCATACTAACCCCCTTCATTATGATGCTCTACAAGCCCCATTTGACGAGAACCTTTAAGCTGGATAATCCCGATACCTCGCTTCAGGAATTTATGCAGTTTATTTTTGACTGGATTCCCCTGATCGTCGTGCAGGATGAACAGCTGGATGAGCAGCAAATAGAGGCAGCCAATGTGTTGTGCGAGGCCATAGACGCCCATCCTGAGCAGCGGGTACTGGTGGTAGAAAAGGGGGGGGTAATGGAAGTGATGGCCCCTCAACTGAGGAGTATGACGGCCTCTGCGGGTAAAAACCTGGAGGAAGTGCAGGCATTCAGCCTGGCCAAAGGCTCTGTTATTCCTGCCCAAACCATTGGCAAAGGTGAGTTGGGCCTTTTCACCATCAAGCAGGCTTTTCAGCAGGCTGTGCTCCAACTTTCTTAACCCCCTCAACCCACATCCCCCATGAAATTTCCCTTTCTGAAGCAAGGTCTGTGCCTGCTGTTACTCCTGGCCGCGCTGGCAGCCGGGGCGCAGGAGGCCCCGGCTATCCTGAGCATTGAAGAACGCAGCCCGCAGGGCAAACTGAAACAACAGCTTGAGGAGTTCGGTACGGCCATTGTGGACATCAACAGCTCTATTCATATACGGCTGCACATCGACCAGATCGAAAACGAAATGTTTCAAATGGCCGGCATCTCCTCTACCGATAAACGCCTGCAGCATTTGCAGGAACTCAACCGCCTGCTGGCCTATGAAGCCGAGATCAGCCGCATGCTCAATGAGCACTTCCGTCAAAGCCGTCAACTGACCCTGGCCATCCGGCAGGAATGGGCCCGCTTGTCCAACGAGTTTATCGCAAAGCTAAAAACCGCAGAGCCGGAGCTCTATGCCGCCATCAACCAGGGCCCCCTGGCCGACAGCGCCATGAAGTTCATGATTGCTGGCGGTACATTGGAAGAGTTTACCCTGCAGGCCCTGCGCACCAAAGCCGGTGAGTTACGTGCGGGTTTTTATGAGGAACTGGGCATGGGGCCTGGTGCCGACAGCTCCCTGCTGGTCTATTTTCGCCTGGGCGCCTTCATCAAGGACCGCGAAGGAGGCAGGCCCATACACGTAGAAAACTTCGACCAGATCGGGCAGGAAAACTACCAGGTGGTGGAAACCTTTGGGGCTTCCATCTCCCAGGCCGAGTTTTCGGCCTTGCAGCAGCATGCCCGCCTCAGCAACAGCATAGAAACTGAAAACAACCAGGCCTTCAAAGGCCTGGAAGTGCTGCTGAAGCAGCAGCTCGACAGCCTGTCCACGGCCCGCTTTGCTCTGCGCGACCTCAGGCAAAACTGGCAGCGGCTGCACAGCAACTGGCAGAGCGACCCGCAGTTGCAGCCCTATACCGACATCCTCAACAACAAGATCAACGCCCTCATGCTGGTGGAGCCCATTTACACCACCCTGGCCAATACCTTCAATCAGCTTTCAGGTGCAGGCAGCTTGCCCAACTTCATTCAGCAGGTTTCGGACCAGAGCCTGGGCCAGCTACAAACGGCCATTTCGGCCGCTTCTCTGCCCCTGCTGGACGCCGATCAGCAGGAGGATTTTGCCGCCCGCATGAGCCTGCCCGACGGAGTGCTGGCCCTGGACACCCTGGAACGGCAGTCTCAAAAGCTCGTAAGGGCCATCCAAAAAGATGTAGGCAACATTACCGAATTTGTCAAACGCATTTCCTTTATGCTGGGGCTGAAAAAGGCCTCGCTGGAAAATGAAATTTTCTCGGAAAAAGTGAAGCGCTTTCAGCCGGGCAACATTCCGCAGCAGGGGTTTATCGAGTTGCGCTACATCGGTCCCCGCCGGCCAGGAGACGAAATTCTCATCAAGGCCACCCTGGAGCGGGGCCGCGACCGCCGCAGCGCCAAATTTGAAGAGCGGCAGCTCTACCGCAGGTACATCCGCCTGGAGCGGGTGGCGCCCTTTGTGCGTATGAGCGGCTCGCTCATCCTGGCCAATCCCTACAACCGGGCCAACAATGCCAAGGTTGCGCTGGAGAATCAATACCAATTTGCGGCAGCTTATGGGGTGTTTTTGAAATGGGGCAGCCGGAAGAGCCGTTTTTACAACGATTTTTTGCGCTTTGGCCTGGGCCTGAGTTTTTCCTCTCCCGACTTCAACCTGGACGGCACGCCGGAGTTTGGCGCCGGCTTGGTGGTTACCGGCCTGCGCGACTGGATAAGTGCCGGCTGGGGGTGGAATTTCGGTGCCGACGCGCCCTATACCTTTATTGGGTTTAACATCCCCTTTACCGTAGCCGGCTTTACGGCTCCTTCAGCCCTGGACGCCCGCTAAGATCAACTCCGCAGGTATCCCAGTACTTGAGGGGATCAATGGGGTGGCCGTTTCGCCTGAGTTCAAAATGCAGGTGGGGGTTGGTGCTCAGGCCGGTGTTGCCGCTTAGCCCGATGGTATCGCCTTTGTGAACCAGCTGGCCTTTTCGGACAAAAACCTGCGACAAATGGGCATACAAGCTGCTGTAGGCATGGTCGTGTTCCAGCAGGATGTACTTGCCGTAGCCTTTGCGCCGGTAGCGGCTCACCACCCGCCTCACCCGGCCTTTGGCCACAGCCAGCACGGGGGTGCCTGTCCTTACGGGAAAGTCCACGCCCCAGTGCATTTGCCAGCGCCGCAAAATGGGGTGGCGCCGCATGCCGTAGCGGCTGCCCAGGGTTGCATACTGCCACACGGGCGGCCCGTTGGGGGTGCGGGCCAGGCGTTCGCGCACATGTACGGCCCCCAGTTCATTGTGTCGGCTCAATGCAATGTTGCTCCAGAGCGCAGAGCGCCTGAATGCCTGGGTAGAAGCCACTGCACCCACAAAACAGAGACCGACAATGCACAATAAAACAGTATAAATGAGGTACTTCATGGACGGAATGCTTGTACAGCTGGTTCAATATCCAGACTGCAACTTCCGCCAAACTGCATGCTTGTGGATAAACTTGTGGATAAATTTGCCCTTCCCCTCAAAAAATACGCACTTTTCGCTTTCAACAAACCTGTTATCCGCACTCAAGTTTCTTGAACCGGGGCTTTGGCGCCTTCCCGTGTAGCGTCGTAAAAGCGGGTGGTGGGGTAGGCAAAGGTGATATTGGGCTCCTTGGCGAAGGCTTCCAAAATGGCCTCAATGGCCACCTGCTGGCTGTCGCGCCGCTTGCGGGGGTTGCAGAGGTAACGCAGGGTGAGCATGACGCCGTTTTCTTTAATGGAGGTATAAACCGTAGGCTCCAGGGTGGAGTAGGAGAGGTTATACTTTTTCTGAGCCAGGTTCAGCCGGGCTTCGGCCTGGGATTTGGTAATGAGTTTTTTGAGTTTGCTCTGCTCTATGTCCAGCAATATGCGCTTGGCTTTTTGCCAGTCAGACTCAAAGGTGATGAGCACCGGAATTTCATTCCATATATAGCCCAGGGCCTGGTTGTAGTTGATAATGGGGTGGGTAAAAAGCAGGCCGTTGGGTACGTGTATGATCCTGCCGGTACTTTGGTCGGCTTCTACCCAGTTTTTGATTTCAAGCATGGTGAATTCAAAAAATCCAATGTCGAGTATGTCGCCCTCGGAATCATTGATTTGTACCCGGTCGCCCATTTCAAAAGGTTGCTTGAGCATGATGTAGGCCCAGGCAAAAAAGTTGGAAATGGGGTCCTTGAGGGCCACAGCCAAACCCGCCGACAGCAGCCCCAGAAAGGTGCCCAGGGACTGTAACTCAATGATCCAAATGGGCGATACCATCACCAGAAAGAGCACATAAATGAAGTAGGTGATGCCTTTCTTCCAGTTGTACCAGGTTTTGATTTCCCGCACATTCCGAAACAACAGATGTATGATGAGTTGCCTCAGGCCATAGAGAAACAGGGCAATGACAATCGTAACTAATAATTTATACTGAAAAGAATGACTCACGCCCAGGGTATGGTTTATCCACTCACTCCAGCTTTCCATGAAAATATTTAGTAAGATGAATTATATAAATTTATTTGTTTGTTTATACGAGATAAAACGAAAATTTTCTGTAAAAATGCAAATAAAACCTTCAATTTGTGAATAAATTGTTTTTGTTAATTATTAGCCCCCCATACACCCGATGGGAGAGCCGTCGGGCATAGGCAGGGGTTGGGGAACTTGTATCTCTTCGGGCTCGTCCAGCCATTGGTCAATTTCGGCTATGGCCAGCAAAAGGTGTGCCTTTTGGTCGGCGTTGGTTTCACTGCGCAGCTGGTCATTGAGCCAGGCGTGTAGTTGTTGGATTTTTAGGCGAGTAATGGCTTTGGTCTGAAAACTAGCCTGGGGGTGTGTCCCCAGGTAAAAGAGCTGATGCAGCAGCAGCATATCCACCACCCTGCCGATTTCGGCATGGTAGGGGGTTTCTTCGGGCGTTTTCCAGCTGGCGTTTATGAGCTGATCGATGACCTCAGCCAGCCCGGGCATCTGGGGCTGGCGGGCGTGAAACTCCACCAGGCGCGCTGCGCGCTGTGGGTGCAGCACAAAGCTGATGGTGTGGGCTGCGGCGCTTTCGGCAGCGCTGAGGGGGTCGAGGGTGGGGCCGGTGCGCCCCTTAAAGTGCTCGCGTCCGCGAAAGTGGCCGATGGGCTGAGGCGGGATGAGGGCCAGTATGCGCCCGGGTATGGCCAGTACTTCGGGCGAAAGGGTTTTGAGCAGGGCGTCCAGCGCTTCGCGCTGGGCAGGGGCAGGCACCATGCGGGTGGGTTGCTGCCCGTCGCCACGCACGGCATAGGTATAGTACATACCTCCCAGCACCTTGGCTGTGGCTTCCACCTGGTAGCGGTGGGCAAAGTAGAGGGGCACCAGCACCCTTTCAAGTTCGGCCAGAGGCATACCCGTGGGAATGTTTTTTTCGCTGAAGGTACTCAGGGCGTGGGCGCGCAGCTCCAGCAGGCGCAGCAATTCCGCAGCAGGATCAGTGCCATTGTCCCAGAGGTGGGCCAGCGGATGGGCGCCGCCCGCAGGGCGTGCGTCGGCATCGGAAATAAAATGCAGCCCCTGATCAATGGCATTTTGCAATATTTTGTTCAAGGCAGCCTCCTCGTCCGTGCCTTCGGGAAAATGCTGGTAGCCATAAGTAATGCTCACCTTGTCCCATTCACCTATGCCCGTATCGTAGGCCTGAGCAAAGTCGATGCGGCCATCCTTCAGCAGCAGGTAGGGATGGGGGTAGTCATGACCGAAGCCCGGTTGTTCACGCTGGCGGCAAAGTTGTGGGCAAGGCCCAGGGTGTGGCCCACTTCGTGGGCCGAGAGCTGCCGCAGCCGCGCCAGCGCCATTTGTTCCAGCTCAGGAGCTGCCCGGGTGCCATTCTCGTAGGGAATGATGAGGCCCTGGGCAATGAGGAAGTCCTGGCGCACCCGCAGAGAGCCCAGGGTAACCTTGCCCTTGATGATCTCCCCCGTGCGCGGATCGGTAACACTGCCGCCGTAGGACCAGCCGCGCGTAGAGCGGTGTACCCACTGGATGAGGTTGTAACGCACATCCATGGGGTCGGCATCGGGGGGAAGCATTTTCACCTGGAAGGCATCTTTGTAGCCGGCAGCTTCAAAGGCCTGGTTCCACCAGCTGGCGCCCTCCAGCAGGGCGGAGCGTATGGGCTCAGGCGTGCCGGGGTCCAGATAGTACACGATGGGCTCTACGGCTTCGCTTAGAGCCGCCATAGGGTCCTTCTTCTCCAGGCGGTGGCGGTTGATGAAGCGCTTCACAATGGGCTGGCTGATGGGCGTGGCAAAGTCGTAGTACGACATGCCGAAAAAGCCCGAGCGCACGTCCATTTTCCTGGGGCGGTAGTTGTCGTCGGGCAACTGTACAAATGAGTGGTGCTGGCGCACCGTTATGGCATCAGGGCTGGGCACCACCTGGCGCACGTATCTGCCCTGGGGGTCGCCGGTAAAGGTGAGCAGCACTTCAAATTCTGAGTTTTGGGGAAAATTTTTGGTTCTGGGCAAATAGCAGGCAGAGCGGGAGGCGTCCAGGCGGTAGCTGCCCTGGCCGGTATTGCGCAGGCGGTCGGCCACACCGTGGGCGTCGCGCATCAAAAAGTCGGTAAAATTGACCAGCACCTTGCTGCCCTCGGAGACCTCGGCCTTAAAGCCCCAGATCACCGATTTGGCAAAGGCTTCTTCTACCGCCTGGCGCTCAGCTTCGTTGTCTGTTTCGGCACGGAAGCCGTAGTTGGGTTGCAGCAGCAGCACACGGGGGCCACTGCGGATAAATTTTACCACCCGCTCCTGCCCCAACTGGCCGCGATCCAGCCCAATGTCGTTGGAGCCCACGCCGGCCGAAAGAGAATTGACATACAAAAATTCCGTATCAAATTGGTCGATTTCCAGCCATATTTCTCCTGCTTTTTCGTCCCAATAGAAGTTGAAAAAACCGGGAAAAGCCTGCATCTTTGCCGTTTTGGCAGCAATGCTTTCCTGGGTAGCAGGCTGGGCACTGGTGGTGGGTTGGGTAGTGGCACATGCAAACAAACAACAACAGACAAAGAGCAGACAATATCTCATCTTAGGTTACTTTTAATTGGGTTTTGGTATCATTTTGCGTATAAAAAAGATAAAGTACCCGGCCAATATACCAAAAAACTTATAGCTTATGGCAAGCATCCGACCTTTCAGAGCCTGGCGATACAACCAGCACCGCATACGGGATATCAACCTCAAGTTTTCGCCCCTGTTTGATGTGGTCAATCCCCGGCAGCTGCATGCTTTGTACCAGATTCCCAACAACTCCATTCACATTTCGGTGCCCCGCTCGCATGCCCAGGCCCTGGAAAAACTGCAACAATGGAAGGCGGCTGACATCATCCGACAGGACCCCATACCCGGCATTTATGTGTATTACCAGCAGTTTTCCCTTTACGGCGAGCAGCGGCAGTACGTGCGCAAGGGATTTATCACCATGGTGCACCTCGATGAGAGTGACATCATTGAACACGAAGATACCATGCCCGGCTCGGTAAACGACCGCATACAGTTGCTGGAAAAAACCCTGCTCAATGTGTCGCCCACGCATGGGCTGTACCGGGATCCCGATTTTGAGCTGGAAACCCTCATGGACAGCTACATGCAGGACCCCCTTTACGAGTACATCGACTACCAGGGGGTAATCAACAAGCTGGCGGTGGTACAAAACCCGCAGGATGTGGCCCGTTTTGTACAGAAAATGAGGACGGAAAAAATCTACCTGGCTGATGGCCACCACCGGCTGGAAAGCTCGCAGGCTTTTTGGGCTAAACAAAAAGAAAGAGGCGCAAGCCGGGATTCTATCATGGCACACCACCTGATGTACCTCACCAACCTGGCCTCCGACGACCTGCGCATACTGCCCACCCACCGCGTGTGGAAACCCCGGGCTGAGGAGGAACTCAGTAGCATCATGCAGCGCATCAGGCAGTATTTTTCCGTCATTGATGTCACCACCAGCCGCCGGCCGGTTTACGACATGCTCAGGGGCCTGAAAAGCACCTTTGGCCTCATTGCGCCCAAACGCCAGTACCTCATCCAGCTCAAACCAGAAATAGATCCCCTACAGGCGATTAAGCCGCAGCTGCCTGCTGTGATCAAACAACTGGATTACACCCAACTGCACTACTTTGTGTTCGACCAGGTGCTGGGCTACCCCTATGCCTCCCAGCACGAAACGCAGGACATCGTGTACGAAAAAGATTATGTGCGGGCCATAGAGACTGTAAATAAAGGCGAGGCTGCCCTTTCTTTTATCTGCAATGAGGTACAAATAGAAGAAATGCTGGCCGTTTGTGAAAGTGGAGCCAAAATGCCGAGAAAATCTACGTACTTTTATCCCAAAGTAGTATCCGGCCTGGTATTTGGCTCAATTGATGAAGATGAAAACAACAGTCCCTTTGATCCTGGCGTCGAAATCGCCCAGGCGCCAACGACTGCTTCGGGAAGCAGGCTTTGAGTTTGAAGTAATTGTACGGCCCGTGGAAGAGCAGGTGGTCGGCCATTTAACTCCCCGGGAGGTGGCCCTGCGCATAGCCGAAGACAAAGCCCGCGCTTATTCCGATTTGAGCCAAAACCACCTCATCATCACGGCCGACACCATTGTGGTGCTGGATGAGCACATACTGGGTAAGCCCTCCCACGCAGCGGAAGCTACACGCATGCTGCAGCAGCTGTCAGGCCGTAGCCACGAAGTGATTTCGGCTGTGTGTTTGTACCACCAAAACCACCTGCACAGCTTTTCGGAGCGCACCGAAGTGTGTTTCCGGGAATTGGAAGCGGAAGAAATTCAGCATTATATCACACATTACCGCCCCTTCGACAAGGCCGGGGCCTACGGCATACAGGAATGGATCGGCATGGTGGGTATCAGTGGCATACGGGGCGACTATTACAATGTGATGGGCCTGCCGCTGGCAGGCTTGTACCGGGAGTTGAAATCCTTTCCAAAGGGGGTGGTTCTTCAGGTCTGAAAAAGCCCTTTTTTAGTGGGGAGCCTCTGCATGAGCGTCTTCGCAGGAGCAGGATTTGGGGGTGTGCTGCAAATGAATGTGGTAAAGCTGGGCCATGAGCAAGAACACGGCACCCGTGGCCGTAAGCAGGTGGGCTTGCAGGTAAGCCAGTCCCTGGTGTTCGGCCAAAATGAGGCCAAAACCCGCCAAAAACAATGCAATGGGCAGGCGCTGGGCGTATTGCTGTGCTCCCCTCAAAAGCGGGATGCCGCCCAGCAGCACACTCAATCCAATCATGCCCCACTCAAGCCAGTGATTTTCCAAAAATGTACCCCCTACCAGCGGCATAAAGGTAAGTGCTACAGGCAAAAGGGCACAATGTATGGCGCAAAGCAGTGCTAATCCGGAACTGATAATAGAAAATTGGCGCATTAAATATATTTGCAACAAAGTTACACAAAGGCTATATCATAATCAAACGCCATAGATGAAATATTGTTGCAAAAAGCCTTTGGCAGCTGCCGCTGCTCAATACACAATCATGGTGAGCACGATGTCCACCCGGCGGTTGGCCAGGCGGCCCTTGTGGGTGCGGTTGTCGAAAAAGGGGTTTCGCTGCCCGTTATTTTCGATATATACGCGGTCTTCGTCTATGTTGAGGCGCACGAGCTGATCGAGCACCGAGCGGCTGCGCATTTGGGAGAGCCACTCGTTGTATTCCTTGCCACCTATGTTATCGGTATGGCTGGAAATGGATATTTCGTAGTTTTCAATATCCGGTACTGCCTTGATAAACTCTTCCAGTTCCTGTACCTGCTGGGGGTCGATCCAGGCGCTGCCCCCGCCAAAGTAAATGCTTTTGATGAGGTGGGATTCAGGTTTTTGGCCAAAAACCAGTATGCCAGCCAGCAGGGCCATATTCAGCAACAATAACTTTTTCATGGGGGTGCCTTTAGGATGCTTTGTTGCCTAAAATACATAAATTGTATGGCAATTCAAACCCCGGCTTCTCCTGCCAGCTGCAGCTGGTCAGAGGTGCTTTTTCCCCTTTTCCATCCCGGCCTGCTCAGCTTCCAGTGGCGCAGGTCCTGGTA
>RFHT01000426.1 GCA_003696835.1 Bacteroidota bacterium | reverse complement strand
CCTGTCCCCTGCATCCCCAATATACGCTTACTTCCGTCTGTCCGTTATTAGTCCGTATGTATATTCGACCTGCTGTTATTTTAGGCCTTTTGCTCTGTGTGTACCTTCAGTTGGTTGGTCAAAAAGAGGTGTCATCCTTCAAGGCACAGCTCAACCGCGAGTCCATGGTATCGGTAAGCCAGGACACGGCCGCAGTGTACCTGATGTTTGAGTATGATGAGGCCTTTGAGCTCGTTGAGCTGGGCGCCGGTATGCAAGTGCAGCAGCGCTATGTGTTTGAAAAACCCGACAGCCTGCCCGACATGTTCATGGTGCGTCTGCTCAAATCGGGTGGACAGTTGCTGCTGTACTATCAGCCTTCTTTCAAAAACCGCAACCTGCACTGCTTTCGCCTCAACCTGGAGAAAAAGGTATTTGAGCCCACCGGGCTGGATGTTCCCTACCAAAAGGAATGGCATCTGCTGAAAAGCTTTGTGTACGAGGACAAGCTGCTGTTGCTGCGGGTGCATGAACAGGAGCGCCAACTGCGCCTCTATGCCATAGAAGGAGAGACCTACGAACTTTGGACTTATGATGAGCCCTTTGAGGGCTTTGTGCACCGGCTGAAGCAAAACGGCGAATGGTACATCCCGCTGATCAATTACGACTATGTACTGCCCAAGCACAATGTGGCCCGTGAGAAGCTGTACCTCTCAGACTCTGTGCTCACCTTTTGTATGGAAGATACTGACTCCCTGCGCACCCGCTTGTTTCAGATCGACCTGAGCACCTATACTGCACAAGAGCGCCTTTTTTCATATACCGACGGCTCCTACAACCCAGCCAAATGCAGCATGAACGCCAGCATTTACGGCGACTTTATTTTTCAGGCCTTTGTGCCTCCGGGCAGAAAAGAGCTGCAAATCAGCATTCGCCACCTCGAAAGCGGGGCCGTATTGCGGGCCCAATCCTTCCGCAGCGATGAGGAAATTGTGCGCAACTTTGGCCAGATAACCACCCGTAAGATCAAAGAGCGCTCCTACAAAGACCGTTACACCTATCAGACCAGGCTGCTTTCCAAAATGAAAGGCGACATTGGCATACTGCTCGAAAACCTCGACCAGGAGCATCTGAGCTTTTCGGTTGGGTTTTACAAAAAACAATATGTATCCCCCCTGGAAGCCGCGGTGCTGGGGGCCTCCCTGGCCTTCAACCTGGCTTTTGTGAGCAAGCTGTTGCCACTGGACAACGAAAGCGGCCTCAGCTATGATCCCTTCCTGGGCGTTTTCAGCCTGGGCTACGGCATTTATGGCGTGGCTACCCCCAACCACCGCACCTTTACCTATGCCCAGGCGGTGTTAGATAAAGGCCACCTTGTGCTCAAACATGCCGAGCTGAACGCCAGCCGTTCCAGCAAACTCAACAACTACATTCACGGCCAGAAGCTCTTTCGCAGAGGCTATGGCCAGATCATTTTCAAACGGGGAACAAAGATCTACTATGGCTACTTTTTGGAAGGAGTGTATAAAATAGCTGAATTTTAAGTACTTAGGTTGCTGGTTGAAGCAGGAAAAATAACCGAACAGCACATCCTCAGAGCTGCTCATCCATATTTTTTGTACCTTGTTTGGATCAAAATATATGGTAAAACAACCCGTGGTTCCGGCCTGAAATACCAGGATTTGTATAGGTAAGAATTTGGATATTTTTTTCACAAAATTGATTAAATCTGATACATACTTCGTTTTCTATACGTTGGCTTGAATCAAGTACCTTTATCCCGCTTGATGCCAGCGAAATTCAGATTCCTTTACCCTAGAACTGTATTTGATCACCATGCACATACCCTGTCAACGGCCATTTGCCCTGCTCGTTTTAGTGGCCATACTCAGTACGCTCAACCTTTCTTCCGGCTTTGCCCAGTGCAACTGCGACCACCTCATCAGCCAGGAAGTAGTTTACATCAATGGCGCTGATAATTACAGCTTCCAGCCCGGAGACACGGTGTGCCTGCAGGCAGGCATCAAGCCCGAGTTGTGGATCATCAATGTAAAGGGCACCGCTGAGGCGCCCATTACCTTCATCAACTGTGGCGGCCAGCTGGTGTTGCAGCAACCCAACCAGCACAGCTATGTACTCAAGATTTCCGATAGCGAACACATCCGCTTTACCGGTACTGGCGATCCGGCCTTTGAGTACGGCGTCCGCATCATAGGGGAAGGCCTGCCCGGCTCGGGCAGTGGGGTGGAACTAACCGACATCTATAATGCCATCGAACTGGACCATTTGGAGGTTTCCAATACAGAATTCGCCGGTATCTGGGCCAAGGAACTGCCCTTTAACTGTGATTTGCACAGGGGAAACTTCACCCTCAATGACCTCAAAATCCATCACAACAAGTTTTACGACATTGGAACGGAGGCCGTTTATATCACCCGCGAAAATGCCCCCTATACTTCTGCCAGCATGAGCTGTGGCGATTCCCTCACCATCTATCCCTACGGCATGAAGGGCACCCGCATTTTCAACAACCACATCGAACGCACCGGCTGGGATGCCATGGAGGTGCATGGTGCTTTTGAAGACTGCGAAATATATGGCAATACCATCATTGACTATGGCCTGGCCGGCGACCCCGGTCAGCAAAAGGGCATCCTCATGGGCGATGGCACCACCGGCAAATGCTACAACAATGTGCTGAAAAATGGCGCCGGCGACGGCATTGTGCTCAACGGATGGAAAACCAATACGGTCTTTAACAACATCATCGAAAATACCGGCAGAATAGGCATTTTGTGCCGTCAAAGAAGCGTGCCCACCGATACGGGCGCGTACGAAATCCTGAACAACACCATCGTCAACACGGGTTTTGATGGAGTGATGATCAACAGCAGCATCACCCGCAATTTTGTGCTGAACAACATCATCGTCAATCCTTCCAACCTGGAGTTTATCACCCTGGGGCCAGGCGTTAATGCCACCACTGCAGGTAATTACCTGGATATGGACATCAACAACGTGCAGTTTGTGGATCCGGAGAATTCCGACTACAATTTGCTGCCCTTTTCTCCCCTCATCAACCAGGGGGTGGATGTAAGCCCCTATGGCTTGTCTTTTGACCTGAACAACCAGAGCAGTCCTGCCGGGCCCGCTTACGACATTGGGGCCTACGAGTTTCAGGATGTGCCTCTGCCCCCTCTGCCACCACAGGTGTTGGGGCCGCCTGCTTTCAATGCCCAATCCCCCAACAGTGTACAGCCCTACGATGGCTTGTTTCGCTATGGCAGCAATGTAGGCTTTTATCCCGGATGGACCGACGAGCAACTGGCCGACATCGCAGCCGGCAACCCCGACGTGGGGCAGTTGGGCCTGGGAGCGAAAAGTTTTCGCCCTTCCCTGCCCGAACACCTGGTGGAGCAGTTTGGCTACAAGGTGCGCCTGCATACCTTTGAACACTATCAGCAACTGGGCATGGATGACCATACCCTCTTCATCGGCTTCCCTGCCGACTCCAACGGCCATCGCGACCCCAATTCCTACTGCGACGACGGCGCCCAGAGCTGGTTGTTCGACAATATGTACGAATCTATTTGGGACAATGGCCAGGGCGGCACCCCCGTAAATGAGAACAACTACTTTGCCCACTATGTGTACAAAATTGTGTACCTGTACAAGGACTACGTGAAGTTTTGGCAGGTGGTGAATGAACCCGACTTCGACGGAGGGGGAGCTGGCTGGTTTCCGCCTGCTTCTGAAGACTCCTCCTTTGCCGATGTCAACTGGTGGGACAACGACCCCGACCCCTGTGTGCTGGGCAATATGAAAGCCCCCGTAGAGCACTACATCCGCATGCTGCGCATTACCTACGAAATCGTCAAGGCACTGGCACCCGACGATTATGTGGTGCTGGGCGGCATTGCCTACGGAAGTTTTCTCGACGCCATTTTGCGCAATACCGATAATCCCGGCCCCTTCAATCCCGAAGGCATAGGAGCGGCCGGCTCGGTGGATCCCCAACTCTATCCTTACACGGGTGGCGCCTACTTCGACGTGGTTACCTTTCACCTCTACCCCCAGTTCTCGAGCACGGTGCGCTACTTTACTACCACCGAGTTTGTGTATCACCGCCATTCCGATGCGGCTGTGGCGGCCATAGATACCATGAAAGCAGAGCTGGAGCAGGTCTTGCTCAGCAGGGGGTACGACGATATCACCTATCCCAAAAAACATTTCTCCATTACCGAAATCAACATTCCCCGCAAGGCCTTTCCCTATGAGGATCCCGGCTCGGCGGGAGAAAACTACATAGGTGGGGACGAAGTGCAGCGCAATTTCGTTATCAAAGCCTTTGTACAGGCACAGATAAGCGGCCTGCTGCAGCTCTACCTCTACAACCTGGCCGACGACGCCACTTTTGAGGAGGCCACTACCGGATTTGAGCTCATGGGGACCTACAAACCCCTGGGCACCCCCTACCAGGCCGAGATCAACAGTTCTGGCATTGCCTTCCGCACGGTGGCCACTGAGTTGTTTGGCTATCGCTACAGCCCCCTGCAAACTGCTGCCATGCAGTTGCCGCAGGGTGTCAAAGGCGCCGCCTTCCAGGGCGGCGACGGCAGCTTCAAATACGTGCTCTGGGCCGAAACCCAGTTTGACGAGTCGGAATTTGCCCAGGCGGTATATGCCTTCCCGCCTTCCTTTGGCTACAACACCTACGGCCTGCGCTACAAAGCCTGGGACTACGGCTTCAACCCCTGGACCGGCCTCATGCAGGCCGACAGCGTGCTGCTGGGCGGGGCGCCCATTTTTCTCGAACCTCACGACGGCAGCTTCTTTCCCATCGAGCTGCTCAAGTTTGAGGCCAGCCCCCAGGGCAGCCAGGTGGCCCTGCGCTGGAGCACGGCCTGGGAGCGCGACAACGACTACTTTACCGTAGAGCGTTCCCCCGACGGGCAACACTTCAGCGCTCTCTTTGATCTTTCCTCTCAGGGCGACAGCCAGACCCCGCAGTATTACGAGGCGGTGGACCCCGCTCCGCTGCAGGGCAGCAGCTACTACCGCCTGAAACAAACCGACCTCAATGGTGCCTTTACCTATTCATCCAT
>RFHT01000425.1 GCA_003696835.1 Bacteroidota bacterium | reverse complement strand
GGATGCAGGATGCAAGATGCAGGATGCAAGATATCCTTGGCAATCCCTGATTAATGTTGACTTGCTACCTGCTACCTGCTACCTGCTACCTGTGACCTGTCCCCTGCATCCTGTCCCCTGCATCCTGTCCCCTGTCCCCTGCCCCTTCGGGATGATGATTTTCATTTTTTGCAAAAGCACTCATTTCTGACTTTCTTGCTCCCCAGCCATAACTCAGTGCGTCTATGTGGGAATTATTCATGAATATCATCAAATCGGGCTTTCCCTTGCTGTGGCTCATCGTAGTGGGGATGATTCTGCGGGCCATCTGGCTGGAAGAAGGCCGTAGCAGGGCTTATAAACAAAGGTGGAGCCTCATCGTAGCAGCGCCCCTGTTGCTTTCAGCTCTGTTGTGGATAGCGCTGGCACTATGGCCGGTGGATCAGCCCGTGGCATTGCTGGTGCTGGCGGGTATTATTTTTTGTGCGCCTATTGTAGGGGTGGGGCTTTGGTTGTTTCTGGGTAGGTAGGAGAGCAAAAACGAGAAAGCCTTCGCCCGTAATGACATTACAGGCGAAGCATTTTCCTGAATCGTGTTGAAGTATGCCGCATGAAAAGCTGCCAGCAAGCTGGCAGCCAATAAGTTATTGCCAGTTTCTGCTACTCTTTTACTTCTTTTCGAAGGGGCTTGAAATGTGTATCTTCCACTACAATGATGATATTGCTGGTCTGACTTTTTTGTACATACGCACGTTCCCGGGCATTGTAATCGTCATCAAGGGGACTCACATACACCTGGGGCGGACTAACTTCAGGAGGGGGCGGGGGTTGGTTGGGGCTCAAACCAAACAACCAGACAAGGAAAGAGACAAAAAATTCCATAAGCATAGATTTAGGTTATTAGAACAGCCTGAGTGTTAACAACGCGGCCTGTTGTGCTAGGTATAAACGTACATTACACAAGAAGCGTGGGTTTTGATGGTAAAAATCTATACAAACTCATACAAATCACAAACTTATGCATGCTGCTCCATTACGCACTAACTTACAGAATAATCCAGTTTTTTTGCCCGTTTTGCCCTAAAATTACGAATTGCCGGCATAAACCCCTCAACATGCAGACAGAAAAGCCCGGCCACGGGCATACCTTCCCGTGGAATTTTCGTATAATGAGGCTGAAAAAAAACACCGGCCCATGTCT
Organism: Bacteroidota bacterium; assembly: GCA_003696835.1. Taxonomy (GTDB): domain Bacteria; phylum Bacteroidota; class Bacteroidia; order J057; family J057; genus J057. The sequence continues at coordinate 3,914 of RFHT01000425.1, read as the reverse complement.
GAATTGAAACGCTTTCAACGCCTGGCCAAAAGCCTGATCCCCCGCTTCCCCCGAGGCAGGGAGCGCCACTATACCCTGGAAGATGCCCGCATGATGATCAATGAGCTGGGCATGCAAATGCCGCCTGAAGCCCTGGCTTACCTGCTGGATTCGGATGAAAGGCTGGACGACTTTCTCAACGCTATTTACAACCTGGAGGAAAAATTCAGGCGCAAGGTGGTTACGCCCCAGGCCACCATTGATGAGGCCCTGGACCCCAAAGTATATGTAGAAGCGGGCACCATTGCCTTTACCGTAAAGGGCAAAAGGGGGGAAGTCATTTTTGCTGAATACGATTGGGCAGGGGCCTGAACCCTAACCGTCCTCACCTTTTTCTCCTGCTCCAAACAGCTTGCTCACATTGGTCATGGTATCGCTGAGGGTGATTTTGCCGGCTTCGGCAAAGCCCAGCCCCCAGAGGTAGGCCGTGAGCAAGTCCATCATGCTGCCCCAGGTAGAGGAGGGGTCTTTCCACAGTATTTGCAGGCCCAGCAGGGTGGCCACGATGGCCGAAATGGCATATACCGCCCAATCTATGCGGCGAAGGTAGCGGGTAAAATAGGCCCGGTCTTTGATTTGAGGGGGAATGCTGACCCCACGTACATAGCGGCTCCCCATTTGTACCTGCTCTGCCAGGCTGTCCATCATGGGGGGCGCGCTGGCCGCGCCCCGGGCATCGGCCAGGCCAAAGTCTTTTTCAAACTGGGCCAGCAGTTTTTCCCCTTCCTGGTACTTTTGTTCACTTTCGGCCCAATTATTGGCTTCGGCGGCCAGGCGCATGGCTTCCATTTGGGCTTCGGCCTGCTCCAGCAGGCCCAGGGCGGTAGCCGCCCGGCTGGGGTCCACAGCCTCACTTGCATCCTGCTGCCGGGCTTCAAACTCCTGGCGCAGGGCCTGGCAATGAGCCTTAAACTGCCTGTACAAATGGCCGTAATACAGCATTTGCGCATCCCGGTAGGCGGCCAGTGCCTGGGCGGGATCATCGGCATCCATCACCTTCTTTAGTTGTTCGCGCACCTTTCTTTTTAGCTGGTCCCACTGGTTGCGGTCGCGGCTGAAAATGGGCGGCGGCTGGGTAATTTCCGCCAGCTTTTGGGCAAAGCGGTTTGCCTGCAGTTTGGCCAGTCGTATGCGCAACTGCTCAAAATCGGTGTATGCTTCCTCCAGCAGGTAGTCGCTGCTGGCCTTTTTTTCGATGTCTTCGCATGTTTTTTTCAGCTCCATGCTATCCTCCACGCTCAAGCCCAGCTGGTCGATACTGCCCAAGACGCTCTGCACCTCCCCGCTAAGTTTCTCCCTCACCTTCGTTTTCATTTCCCCCTCAAAAGACTGGAGGATGGTGCTGGCCTCCTCTGCTCCCTTTCCGCTGCGCAGATATTGGTAAACTACTTCGTATTTTTGCTCAAATTGGGGGCGCAGGCTTTCCGGTTTCAGGGCCTGGGTGTCCAGGCGCAGCTTGATCCACTTGTGCAGGCTGCCCACCCTGGCAGCCATTTGCTCAAGCCGGCTTTGCATGCTGCTTACCTTGCTGTCTTTCAGTTGCTGGTCCCAGTCTTCCAGCTGGCTTTTGAGCTCTTGCACCACCCGAGCCTCTTTTTCGTTCAGCTGCCCGGCGTATTCGCGTTCAAATTCCTCCAGCCCCCGGTACAGCTCTGAGATGTCGCGCCTTTGTTCCAGCCTGGGGCGAAAGTTTTGGGTGAAATAGCGAATGACCGCAGAAGTGATAATACCCAGCAGGATGAGCGCCACCGCCCACCAGATGGGACGGTGTACAAACAGGGTGAAGGAAACTTCCTGCCCGCCCTTGGCCGTTGGTATGCGCAAAGTGGCTGCGTATTTGCCGGGCTTGCTCAGGTCGTCGATGGTCAGCTGAAATTCCTGCGGAAGATGGGCTGGCAGGTCGATGAAGGAAGGGGAAGAAGGTTTGCCTGTTGTTGAATCCTTTTTTGAATCTTTTTTTGAATCATCCGCTTGAAAACAACTATCGTCAATGGAAAAGCAGTGGGAAAAGTCGCTTCTGTCCACTCCGTAATTTTCTCCATTGGAAGGGCTGTACGACAGCTCCAGGTGGGGGATCGCCACGCGCTGCGGCAGGCTGTCGCCGGTGAGGAGGCCGCTGATTTGGAAGTCGCCTGTACCGGCATAGCTGTTGTGGTCCACTTTCAGCGTCAGGGTGGACTGGTGAGCTGCCCGCGGTTTGTAGGTAAAACTGATGGTTTTGGGGGAATGGGAAACCTGATCTTTCAGCTTGTAGCGCATGAGCAGGCCGGCGGTATAGGCGCCGGGCTCCGGCAGGCTGGCACTCAGCACCAGCTGCTTCATGGAGCCGGAGGGCAGGGAGAGGCTGCTGTCATTTGGCAGCAACTTGCCTTCGGTTTTGAGGGAGAGGGGAACCTCTATGCCGTTGGGGCCTTCCAGGGTGGAGTGTTCCAGTTCTACCTGTATGCTTTCCTTTTCTTTATTGATGACAAAAAAGGAAAAGCGGATGGCTGGCTCCGTGCTTGTGAGTTTCCATTCTCCGGTAGCACCGGGGTAGAAAAAGTCTATGCCCTGCGAAAAAAGGCCCGCTGCGGCCAGGTTTAGCAACAGAAAAAAAGAGATGGTTTTCATTATGCGTGGCAGATTGTGAGGGTATGATTCTCAATTTAGGGAATAATGGGGAATTTTCCAGTATGAGGAAGGAAATAAAGCTTATAGATGAAGGGGATCGCCCTTGCCTTTTATAATTTTGTACCTTTGACGAAAAGCTAACAACCTTCAGCACTATGAACTTTCGGCAAAAAACCATTTTCATCACCGGCGCCAGCCGGGGCATCGGCAAAGCCATCGGCCTGCGGCTGGCGCGCGAAGGCGCCAACATCGTAGTAACGGGCAAAACAGCAGAACCTCACCCCAAGCTGCCGGGCACCATTTACACCGCAGCAGAGGAAATGGAGGCCGCAGGCGGCAAGGCCCTGCCCATCGTGATGGACGTGCGCTCCGAGGAAGCCGTGCAGCGGGCCGTGGATGCAGCCGTAGCCACCTTTGGCGGCATAGATGTGCTAATAAACAATGCCAGCGCCATCATGCTCACCCCCACCCTCAAAACGCCCATGAAGCGCTTTGACCTCATGCACCAGATCAACACCCGCGGCACCTTTATGGCCGCTCAAAAATGCCTGCCGCACTTATTCCGGGCCGAAAACCCCCACATCCTCACCCTTTCGCCTCCCCTGGGCCTGAAACAGCACTGGTTTGGGCGGCACCTGCCCTACACCCTGGCCAAGTACGGCATGACGCTCTGCGTCTATGGCATGGCCGACGAGTTCCGGGAGCAGGGCGTGGGCGTCAATGCGCTCTGGCCGCGCACCACCATTGCCACGGCAGCGGTCAACAACCTGCTGGGCGGCGAGGACCTCATGCGGCGTTCGCGCAAGCCCGAAATCATGGCCGATGCGGCCTTCAGCATCCTCAGCCGCGACAGCCGGCAGTGCACGGGCAACTTCTTCATTGATGAAGAGGTGCTCAGAGAGGAAGGCATCACCGATTTTAGCTCCTACGCGGTGGAGCCCGGGCAGGAGCTGGTTACAGACTTGTTTTTGGATTAATGGAAGGCTCAGAATCACTTATCTCGATTTTACTAATTTATAGTCCTAAAGGATTTGATCCGTATAGCGAATCAAAATCCTCTTAAGGTGCTACAATTAGCTTCACGATTCGAATCGGCCATATCGTCATTTTGTTTTCTATTTCACATAGGGGTAGAGGTTGGTTGCTCACAAAGACGAGACGCAGAGGCGCAAAGGGTTGTTGAGATTGCTCACAAAGACGCAGAGGCGCAAAGGGTTGTTGAGATTGCTCACAAAGACGCAGAGGCGCAAAGGGTTGTTGAGATT
>RFHT01000424.1 GCA_003696835.1 Bacteroidota bacterium | reverse complement strand
TGTGCGAGCTCTTTTTCAACGGGCAGTCTCTGGGCAAGTACGCCCTCAAAACGCGGGTCATCCAAATGGATGGCTCCACCCCCGACATCAGTAGCATGCTGCTGCGCTGGATGCTGCGCCTGGTGGACATCTGGATCACCCTGCCCCTGATGTTTCCCGGCGTGGTGGCCCTCATCACGGCGGCCGTCAACAAAAAAGGCCAGCGCCTGGGCGACATAGCTGCCGGCACCACCGTGGTGAAGCTCCGGCTGGTTACTACCTTTGCCGATACCATTTTCGTAGATACGGCCGAGGATTACCAGGTGGTATTTCCCCAAATCCGCTCCCTCTCCGACCGCGACATGTCCATCCTCAAAGAGGTGCTGGACATGGGCGTCAAAAGCGACAACCCCTACCTCCTCGGCAAGCTGGCCACCAAAGTGCGGGAGGTAACCCACATACAAACCAATATGCCCGACCGCGACTTTTTGTACACCCTCCTCAGCGACTACAACCACCTCTATGGTCGCAATGGACAGTGAGGGGAGTTGGAAGATTTATAACGGGTTTAAATAGGGCCGAATCAGCAATGCGTTTTGCTACGGGCTACAGGTTTTCCCAAAATTCCTTGTTGAGCAAGTGATAATAGGGAATGACATGCACTTCCGTGGAGTCAATCTTGATCCTTTCTTCCAGTTCCAAATTGATAAGAAAGGCCTTTGGGGGGGTGTATCGCTTGATAAAGCTGCGAAAAGACCGGGAAATAGCGGCTTTGGTTAGTCGCTGATATTTTACTTCCACAGGAATAGGAGTGAGCCCCTGATGAATAATAAAATCTACTTCGGCTTTATCTTTCGTTCGCCAAAAATTCAATTTCCAGCCATTTTCCCCAACGTGCTCTTTGAGCGTAGAAAAGATAAAATTCTGGAATAAAAACCCTGTATGATAGGAATCGCCTATGTGCCCTAATAGGTTTAGGGCATAGTTTCTGAATCCCAAATCGGTAAAATATACCTGAGGAGACTTAGTGAGCTCTTTTTGGGCGTTTCTAAAAAAGGGGGTAATAACAGATAAACTAAACGTTTTTTCGGCATACCATAAATACTTCTTAACCGTGGGCAGGGAAAGACCCGATTGAATAGCAAGTGCACTGTAATTAATCAGTTGCCCAATCTGGGCTGCAAGCAAGCGTATGAGCAGGCTGAAAGCCTCCGGCCGCTCAATCCCGAGCAAGTAGGCAATGTCTCTTTCTATGTAGCTTTGGAATATCTCTGCCAGTATGTATCTTTTTTCTCCCTCCTGAGGTTCCGTTACAACCCGTGGAAATCCGCCATAGTTCAGATACGCGATCAACAATACATGCACTAATTCTGTTTCCAGCTTGATAAAACTCTGTATGTTGTCTTTGTACCTGTATGATGTTTTATAATGAATAAATTCGAGAAAACTGACGGGTCCCAGTTCAAACATCCGCTTTCTTCCAGCGAGCGACTCATGAACTTTTTCCTTTAATTCCAGACTTCCAGAGCCCGTTACTACAAATTTATAGGGCAAGTCTCTGTCATAAAGTCCTTTGAGGAAAATGCCCGCATTTTCTTTTCGTTGAATCTCATCCATAAATACGTATCCGTGCGCGTCTCCAAATTCCAATTTTATTTTTTGAAGCAATCGTTCCTGAGAAGCGAAAAAATAAGCATCTCTTTCTATATCGAGATTAAAAAATAGACATCGCTCGTTTTTTGCCTTCAACTCCTCCATAAGCGCCTTCAGCAGGGTCGTTTTTCCTACTTGTCGCGCACCAATAAGCATGGTAATTTCTCTGGCAGAAAGATGATCTCTTATTTTTTCTATCAAAAAGCGATAGATTTGCATACGTTATTTCATTTTAATACGATAAAAATTGATCTTAATTTTAAAAAAAATCGGGCTTAAATCAAAATGTTCTTAATCTGTTTTGTGCTAATCTAACGAGTAGGAGAAAACGCCCAGGCGTTCCCAAAACTCCCTTTCTCTTTTTCACACCTTATTCCTGCTTTTTTCGCCCCTTCAATTGTTTCATTACGCATTGCCGATGTCCACCCGCCACCTGGCTGCTACTCCCTTCGCTGCCGGTGAGCCGGGAGCGGCTATACGGGCATGATGCAGCAGCGCGAAGTCAATGGTATCATCACTTTTTTGCCTTGAGGGAGGTCCAGCCAAAGGGAGGGAAATACCTTTTAAAAATCCCCATCATTCTGTATGTTCGTTAGGAATAATGATCATACATGAGCAGGCTTTCGTATGAAAAAACAATCATTTCGACTGGATCGCAATAAATTCAAACCACAAAGCTTTGAAGAGGCCGATAACCAATTGGATTACTGGCTGAAAAAATCCTATGCTGAACGACTGCAGGCTGCATGGTATTTAATAGCAGTAGCATTCCAATTTGATCTTTCCCATCCCCCCCACTTAGACCGAAAAAAATTCTCAACTCGTCAGCATCCGGCAGTATAAATCATATTTTCAATCCGGATTTCAAAGATTTTTTACAGGCCCTGAATGATTCCGATGTTGACGATGTGTTAATTGATTGAAATTGAAGGGATAAGCATTCGGCTAATAAGTTTAAAAAATCTGATCAAATTGAAACAAGCGGCCAATCGCGCAAAAGATCGTAATGATCTTGAACACCTCCCTGAACCTGACGATATTTAATATTTTCTCTGGATATATCGGTAGGCCCTCTACACCCACTCCGGGTCAGAGCCGCCTTGCCATCATCTTGCTTATCTCCGCCCATATCCTTAATTTACCTCCACTCAATACTCCAACCCCCAATCTCATGGCCAAACAACATTTTTCCCGCCGCGATTTTATCAAAACCAGCGCCGTAGGCGCTGCCGGGCTCATGGTGGGCTGTCGCCAGTCATCAACGAGTGATTCTCCCTACAACGCCCACGGACTGCCCACCATGGTACTGGGCAAAACGGGCGTAAGGCTGCCCCGCCTGGCCATTGGCTGCGGAAGCCGCTGGTGCAGCATCGAAAGCGAAGAAGCAGCCCTGAATATGATGACCTACGCCCTGGACCATGGCCTGTATTACTGGGATACCGCCCATCAATACGGCAATAAGAAATTGGGCTTTGCCAGTGAAGAACGCCTGGGTAAGCTGCTCAAAACCCGCCGCAAAGAGGTCTTCCTGGCCACCAAAGTAGATGCCCGCGAACCGGATGAAGCAAAAAAAATGATTGAGGACAGCCTCAGGCGCCTGCAAACCGATCACCTGGACATGCTCCAGATCCATTCCATCCGCTCCATGGAGGAGGTGGAACAGCTGGGCCAAAAAGGAGGAGTGGTGGACGTTGTACGCCAAATGAAGGCAGAAGGAGTTACCCGCTTCATCGGCTTTACTGGCCATACCTCGGCCGAAGCCATGAAGGCCATGGCCCAGCGCTACGAGCTGGACAATATGCTCATCGCCCTCAACCACCACCAGCAAGGCAAGCAGGCATTTGAAGAACAGGCCGTACCAGCTGCCAAACGACTGGGGCTGGGCGTAATGGTGATGAAAGTCATCCGGCCACGGGAGCAGGTCAAAACCCTGGCTGTACAAGACCTGCTGAGGTATGCCCTCTCGCTCAGTCAGGTGGATGGAGCAGTGGTAGGTATGGACAGCCTGGACGTGGTGAAGGCCAACATCGCCCTGCTCAAAGACTTCCAGCCCATGTCCACTCCCGAAATGGAGCAGATGCAGGCGGCCCTGGCGCCCTTTTATCAGCACCCGGGCCTTCAGTGGATGCAGCCCGGATACCGCGACGGCCACCTGGCCTGAGCGGAAGACCGGCACCCATTAAGGAACGCGAAAAAAATAAAGGTTCATTTTCGCGTTCCTAAATTGAAAACCCCAAATCATATCTCAAAATTTCAGTATCTTGCATCAGCAACTTTTTAGCATGAATACTGAAAGCCTGGATACCAACTCGTACCGCATTGCCCTGCCTCAGTTTGAAGGCCCCTTTGACTTATTGCTCTTTTTTATCGAACGGGACGAGCTGGACATACACGATATTCCCATTGCCAAAATCACCAATGACTTTCTCGAATACATCCACCACATACAATCCATGAACATTGAGCTGGCAGCTGAGTTTATCCTGGTGGCCAGCACCCTCATGCGCATCAAAGCCAAGATGCTGCTGCCCCGCCCTGTGCTCAATGAAGCGGGGGAAGAAATTGACCCCCGCGAAGAGCTGGTGCAGCGTCTCATAGAGTACAAGCGCTACAAATCGGTGCTGGCCGACCTGGCCAAGCTCGAAAGCGAGCAGGCCAGACGTGCCACCCGCGGCTTTGCCAAAGCCGAAAGCAAAGAACTCCTCAAGTCTGAGTTTGCCGAAGAAGAACTCGTAGGCCTGGACCTCTACGCCCTCATGAAAGCCTTCAAGCGCGTGTGGGAAAAACACCACGACCAGCTCCAGGCCCCCAAACACGTCATCCGCAAATACCCTTACACCGTTGACCAGATCAAAGAGCGCATAACCGAAAAGCTGCAAAGCACCAAACGCTTTGATTTCGTCTCCTTTGTGCTGGAAAAAAAAGACCGTATCTACGTGGTTTTCAGCTTCCTGGCTATACTGGAGCTCTATCAGGTGCACAAAATTGAGCTCACACTGGGAGAAGGCTTCAACAATTTTTGGGTAGAGAAAAAAGAACAAGAATAACCATATACTTACTTTCGCATATTTTTTTTATTGTAATATTTGCTTTTTGAAATACTGGCTCCTATCTTTGTTTCATCTTATTAGGCATTACGCCAGATACAGAAGCTAGGGGTTAGGGTTGACTCTCCCGAAGCGGGATTGAGTCCCCTAATTTTTTTCGGGGCCGCGATGAATTTCGCGGCCCCGTTTTTTTTCTGTTTTTCTCCACGGCTTTTTCTTCATAGCGATATGCCAAATTTTGCTATCTTAGTCAAAAAGGCATCACCCCATGAAGCACAACAAGGCTGAAGAACACCTTCCGTATAACCCTTCTGTAGCCAAAAGCAGCACCCGCCTGCTCAGGCAGGAGGCCACTCCCGGCTCATTGAGGGTGCTGAGCATGCAGCAGTGGGCATTTTGGCAGCACCACGGCTATGTAGTAGTCAAGGAGGCCATTTCCCGCCAGCAGGCGGCAGCAACTGCCGCCTTTCTTTGGGAATTTGAGGAAAAAGACCCCAACGACCCCGACAGCTGGTACACCCCGCCCCGGGCCCGCATGCACATGAAAGAGCTGGCAGGTACAGGCATGGTAGAAGTGTATCACCACCAGTTGTTGTGGAACAACCGCCAAAGCCAGCGGGTTTATGAGGCTTTTGTGGACATCTGGGGTACAGAAAAACTGTGGGTGAGTATTGACCGCGCCAATTTAAACTTTCCCATACGCCCGGGATTTGAATACAAGGGGTTTATTCACTGGGACTACGACCCCGACACCCAGCCCCAAAATGTGCAGGGGGTGCTGGCCCTCTCAGATCAGACAGATGAAAATATGGGGGGATTTCAATGCATTCCCTGGCTGTACAAAAACTATGACCAATGGAGGCAGCAACAGCAAGCAGACTGGAACTACTTTCGCCCCAACATAGCGGGACTGGAAGACAAAGTGGAGAAGGTGCCCCTGCAAGCAGGTGACTTGCTGATATTTAACAGCATGCTGCCCCACGGCATACGGCCCAACCACTCGGACGCTAAAGTCCGCATTGCCCAGTACATCTCCATGATGCCTGCACAGGAGGAAAACCAGGCCCTTCGACAATGGCGCATCAACTCCTGGAAACACCGCATTGCGCCCAAAGGCTATGCCTTCCCGGGCGACCCGCGCAATTGGGAACAAAAGCGCTACGGCCGGGCAGCTCTATCCCCCCTGGGTGAAAAGCTGCTGGGGCTAAAAAGCTGGAACGATTAGGCTATCTTTTGCCTTCCTAAAGCCCTGCTTATCCCATCGCTTGCTCATACGCCTCCACCGGCGGGCAGGTACACACCACATTGCGGTCGCCGTAGGTATTGTTGACCCTGGCCACAGCCGGCCAAAACTTACTTCCTTTGAGCGAAGGCAGGGGATAGGCAGCCTTCTGGCGTGAGTAGGAGTGGGGCCACTCATCAGCGGTAAGCATACTCAGGGTATGCGGCGAGTGCTTCAGCACATTGTCTTCAGCATGGGCAAGCCCCAGCTCTACTTCCCTTATTTCCTCCCGTATGCTGATCATGGCTTCACAAAAGCGGTCGAGCTCCTCTTTGGGTTCGCTTTCGGTGGGCTCTATCATGATGGTGCCGGGCACCGGCCAGGACACCGTTGGGGCGTGAAAGCCATAATCAATGAGGCGCTTGGTGATGTCGTCCACTTCCAGGCCCAGCTTGTGCTTAAATTCCCGCAGGTCAATGATGAACTCGTGTGCCACACAGCCCTTTTTACCTTCGTACAAAATGGAATAGTGCTGCTGCAAACGGGCCTTGAGGTAGTTGGCATTCAAAATGGCATAGCGCGTGGCCTCAGTGGCTCCCTGGCTGCCCAGCAGCTTGAGGTAGGCATAGGAAATGAGCAAAATGCTGGCACTGCCATAAGGCGTAGCTGCCACGGCAGATATGCCCTGCTCCCCTCCCACAGGCACCAGGGGGTGTCCTGGCAGAAATGGCAGCAGGTGAGCAGCCACACATATAGGCCCCATGCCCGGCCCGCCACCGCCATGTGGGATACTGAAGGTTTTGTGCAGGTTGAGGTGGCATACATCTGCCCCGATGAAAGCCGGGTTGGTAAGCCCCACCTGTGCATTCATATTGGCGCCATCCATATACACCAGGCCCCCGTGGGCATGAATGAGCTCGCAAATCTCCTTTACCGCCTCCTCAAATACCCCGTGGGTAGAGGGATAGGTAATCATGAGGGCTGCCAGTTGTTCGCTGTGGGCTTCCACCTTGGTGCGCAGGTCTTCCAGGTCAATGTTACCCTGCTCATCGGTTTTTACTACCACTACCTTCATGCCTGCCATTACAGCACTGGCGGGGTTGGTACCGTGTGCTGAGGCCGGCACAATGGCCACATTGCGGTGGCCTTCTCCCCGGCTTTCGTGGTAGGCCTGTATCACCATCAAACCGGTGTATTCTCCCTGTGCACCAGAGTTGGGCTGAAAAGAGATGCCATCAAAACCCGTTATTTCACACAACATCTCCCCCAGCTCCCGGATAATCTGCTGATAGCCCTCCACCTGGTCCAGCGGAACAAAGGGATGAATGTGGTTAAACTCCGGCCAGCTCACCGGCATGAGCTCCGTAGCGGCATTGAGCTTCATGGTGCAGGAGCCCAGCGGAATCATGGCCGTATTGAGGGCCAGGTCCTTGTTTTCCAGCCGCTTCATGTAGCGCATCAGGGCCGTTTCGGAGTGGTAGGTGTTAAATACCGGATGGGTGAGGTAATCCGAAGTACGTACCAGGGCTCCGGGAAGGCGGTCGCTGAGTTGCATGCCCTCCGGCTCCCATTGGGAGAGCGATTTCCCCAGGGCTTGTTCAAATACCCCCAGAATTTCCCTTACAGCTTCCGGGCCGGTACATTCGTCCAGAGAAAGCTGTACGTGCTGTGCATCGGGGTAGTAAAAGTTGATACCAGCCCGCAAGGCAGCCTCCCGTATGGCAGCCAGCTGGTCGGGGCCGGAAACGGGCAGACGCAGCGTATCAAAGAAATGGGCATGTACTGGCTGCAGGCCTAGCTGTATGAGTCCCTGTTCCAGCAGGCAGCTCATTTGGTGAATGCGGTGTGCAATGGCCTTGAGCCGGCGCGGCCCGTGATAGACGGCATACATGCCCGCCATGATGGCCAGCAGGGCCTGGGCCGTACAAATGTTGGAGGTAGCTTTGTCGCGGCGAATGTGCTGCTCGCGGGTCTGTAGCGTCATGCGCATGGCGGGCTTACCCTCTGCGTCCACCGAAACGCCGATGATGCGGCCCGGCAGCAGACGCAGAAAGTCTTCAGTGGTGGCAAAATACGCAGCATGCGGCCCCCCATAGCCCAGGGGCACCCCAAAACGCTGGGTGGAACCCACCGCCACATCGGCCCCAAACTCCCCGGGCGCCTGCAGCAGACACAGGCTCATGAGGTCGGCAGCAACAATGAGGTAAGCTGCCTGCTGGTGCAGGCGGTCGGCCAGGGCCCGGTACTCCCGTATTCGGCCTTCCACATCGGGATACTGCACCAGGGCCGCAAATACGCTTTCATCTATCACAAAGTCCTCCACGGCTGCCACCTTTACCTCTACGCCCATGCCTTTGGCCCGGCTGCGAATGACCTCCAGGGTCTGGGGCAGGCAGGTATCAGCCACCAGCAGGGTACTGGCTTCCGATTTGCGGTCTTTTTTGCGCTTTTGATTCAGGCACATGGCCATGGCCTCGGCTGCCGCTGTGGCTTCATCCAGCAGGGAAGCATTAGCAACGGGCAGGGCCGTGAGGTCGCTCACCATGGTCTGGAAGTTGAGCAGGGCCTCCAGCCGGCCCTGGGAAATCTCAGCCTGGTAGGGCGTGTACTGGGTGTACCAGCCCGGATTTTCGAATATATTGCGCAGTATGGGCGAGGGCGTGATGCAATCGTAATAGCCCAGTCCAATGTAGGAGGTAAATTCCTTGTTTTTGGCTGCAATTTTTTTCAGCTCCTTCAAAAATTCGTGCTCTGTCATGGCCTCCCAGCCCTTCAGCGGGCTGTGGTGCTGTATCTGCTGGGGAATGGTATGATCAATGAGTTCGTCCAGGCTGCTCACACCTATGGTTGCGAGCATTTCCTTTACATCAGAGGGAGCAGGTCCTAAGTGGCGTTGCAGGAATGAATCGGGGTGCTTAAACATACAATGGTTTTTTTGTGGTATCAATACCGGGGTTTTCCCGGCTTCAAAATAACTGCTTTTCAATGAACTTTTAAAGTCCTTCCAATTGTTTTTGAGATGCTTGCCAAAACATGCGTACATTGCTTAGATTTGCATACAGGCATCAACTCAAATCATCACCCTTATGTTGGATATTTTCAGTGAACTAGACGAATGGGTCAGCGCGGGTAAAGAGGTGGCCCTGGCCACTGTAACCTATACCTGGGGCTCGGCCCCCAGGCTGGTGGGGGCCGCCCTGGCCACCACACCCGATATGGAAATGCTGGGCTCGGTGAGTGGCGGCTGCGTGGAAGGCGATGTACTGCGCAAAGCACAGGAAGTGCTGCGCACAGG
>RFHT01000423.1 GCA_003696835.1 Bacteroidota bacterium | reverse complement strand
TCGTAGATCTGGTCCATGATGAGCACGCGCACATTTTCGCGCTGTAGCAAGCGGTTGTTGGCGTAGGGGTAGGTGCGGTTTGACAAAAACACATACACAATATCGAAGGTAGGGTCCACCCACACCGAGGTGCCGGTAAAGCCCGTGTGGCCGAAGGTTTCGGCCGAGGCGTATTTGGAAACGGGGTTGGAGCGGTTTTCATACACTTCGGGCTTGTCCCAGCCCAGCCCTTTGCGGTTACTGCGCAACTGCCGGTGGGTAAAGACCTGTATGATGCTGTCCGACATAAACTCCTCATTGCCGTAAATACCCCCGTTTTTGAGCATGAGCAGTACTTTGGCCAGGTCGTAAATGTTAGAAAACAAGCCTGCATGCCCGGCTTTCCCCCCCAGTATGGCCGCCGTCTCGTCATGTACAAAGCCCCGCACTACGGAGTGACGCCAGTAGTTATCGATTTGGGTGGGTGGGCAATAAGCTGCCCGACCCTTGGCGGCGGGGTTGAAGAGGGTCTGGTTCATGCCCATAGGGCGGTAGAAGAGGTTTTGGGTGTAGGTTTCCAGGTCAATGCCGCTGGCAGTCTCCACAATGCGCCCCAGCAGGATCATGCCGATGTCGCTGTAGCGCACCCTGCGGGTGCGGCGCACTTCGAGCTCCGTGATCTGCTTCCAGATCGTGTCCTGAAAAGCCGGAGTGATGTACAAATGGGGCGCAATTTTTACGGTATGGGAATCGGTGGGCTCGTAGCTGCAGAAGTCGGGCCGCAGCTCGCTGAGGCTTTCATCCTTGAAAGCCCGCGTGTAAAAAGGCACCCAGCCCGGCAGCCCCGCATTGTGTTGCAGCAGGCGGCGGATCGTCAGCTTGCCTTTGTCGGTATGGCGCAACTCAGGCAAATAGGTCTCTATGGGCACATCCAGTTTGAGCCAGCCCCGCTCCACCAGTTGCATGACACTGATGGTGGTAACCAGGGCCTTGGTAACCGAAGCCAGGTCGTAGGTATGCAGGTAGGGATCCACCTTTTCCCCTTCTTTGGCCGACTGCGTATAACCAAAACCCTTGTCGTACACGATGTTGTTGCCCTTCAGCACCAGAATGGCACAGCCCGGCATGGCTTTGCGGTCGATGTAGTGTTGGGCAATGGAGTCGATTTTGGCCAGGGTCTGGCTGTCGAGGCCTTCCTCTTCGGGATAGGCAAAGCCAAAACGGATTTTACCGGCTATGCTGATACCCCTGCCTTCGGGAAAACGACTGGATGCACTTACTGGCAGGCGCCCGCTGAGGGGAATACCCCCAAAAAGGGCAGCAGCGGCAGCCTGCTCGGCCTCCGGCTCCTCTTCATAGGCCACCAGCATGGCCTGCTGCATGGGCAGGTATTCCAGTACGTACGGACTGCCAAATACACACACGGCCGTTTCGGCCCTGAGCTGCTGCAGCCCTTCACACAGCCTGATGGTTTCCGTTCGTAGCCCATAGCGGGCAGCCCTTTGCTGGTTCAGGTCAAAAATGCCAGTTATGATGGTGTTATAGCCGCCGCTTTTGAGGCGTTCGAGCAGGCGCTCGCGTTCGCCGGCCGTAAAAGCCTTTCGCAGGTAAAAGGTCTCCATACCGGCGTATTTCCTCAGGTTGGCATCAAAGCTGTTCAGGCTGCTTCCGCCCACCTGTACATAAGCGATCTTGCGGTAGCTAAGGTGCTGAAGAGGCACCATATCCTTTTGGTTGCGCACCAGGGTCATGGCCGCTTCGTAGAGTTTTTTTCGGAGGATGCGGGCTTCGGTATTCAGAAAATATTCATCCATACCGCTCTCCAGGGCAAGGGTGTCCAGCCCCAGGCGGTATTTGGCCAGCAGTATGCGCCGCACTTTCTGGTTCAACTCCTTCAGCGGAAAGCTGCCGTTACGCAAAGCGCCTTTGATGAGGCTGAAAGCCTGAGAAATATTTTGAGGAAATACCAGTATATCGTTACCTGCCAGCAGGGCCTGCAGGTCGAGCTCACCGGGAGCGTGGTGGTCGGTAAGGGCACGCATGTTGAGGGCATCGGTAAAAATGAGGCCGTCAAAGCCCATATTTTCCCTCAATAACTCCTGCACCACCCTGGGCGAAAGACTGGAAGGCGTAAAGGGCGTAGGGTCCAAAGCCGGAATGTATAAGTGCCCTACCATGACTCCCCCCATTCCCGCTTCTACGGCTTTGGCAAAGGGGTAGAGCTCCAGGGTGTCCAGCCTGGCTTTGGGCATAGAGAGTAGCGGAAGAGCCTCGTGGGAATCGGTATGGGTGTCGCCGTGGCCGGGAAAGTGCTTGCCAACGGCCAGCACACCTTCCGACTGCAGGCCCTGGCTGAACAAAATGCCCTTGCGGGCCACGTTGTATTTGTTCTCCCCAAAAGAACGGAAGTTAATAACGGGGTTTTCGGCACGAATATTTATATCCAGCACAGGGGCAAAATTTACCTGCACCCCCACATTCCTCAGCTGCCGACCTATGATCTGGCCCATTTGAAAAAGCAGGGAATCGTTTTGAATGGCACCCAACGTCATGGCTTGGGGAAAAGAAATGCCGTCCTTAAGGCGCATGCCCGGTCCCCACTCTGCATCCTGGGCCACCAGCAGGGGCACGCGGCTCATGCCCTGAAAGCGGTAGAGCAGTCTTTGCTGGGTGGCGGCATCTGCCTGCATCATCACCAGCCCGCCTATGTGGTAGTCGGCCAGCAGTTTGCTGATGTCGAGTATGTGGGAAGGGCCCTGCTCGGGAAATACCGCCACCATGAACAGCTGGCCAATTTTTTCCTCTGTGCTCATGCTGCGCATCAGGCTGTCCACCCACGCCTCAGCTGTAAGGCGCTCAAATACAGGTGCTGTGCTGTCGGCCGGAGGCAGCATAGTGGGTTGCCCGGGCAGCCGGGCAAACATCCCCATCATGACAATTCCTACGAACAAACAACGCTTCATGTGCACGCTACCTATTGGCTTATATCACATACCCATCCCTTAACCGGGGATATATCCCGGAAGGTTGATAGTCAAGTTCAAAAAAAGTCTGAAAGCGAAAAAGGCTTGACGACATACGAAGATACATAATTCAAATGGAATGGAAAAGTCTAAATGAGGACAAAAGGCGAAATTTCCTTCATTTTTCCCCAAAAGGCCCGACAAAATGGAGCAGTTCTTTTTTTGAGCCCTCCTAAAGCTTATCTGGCGGGAACACCTTTACAGCCGAGCCTTCGGCCAAACAGCGACAAAATGGCCGTGCGTGGTTGAGAAAGGCCCATTTTTCGCCATACAACCTGCCGTAATCCAGCTCCAGCTCATACTCCAGCTGCTCATACACCCGCCAGGCGGGATGCTCCACCCGGTAACTAAGGGTATGGCCGGCATGGTGCACGCCAAAGCCCAGCTCGTGCTCCTTGAAATAATGAATTTCGCTGTCGGAGGGCGGCAGGTACAGCTTCCCTTTGCCCCGGGCCGAAATCAGGAACCGGTGCCCACGATGGCGCAGCTCGTGCCTCAGCTCCAGGCTGCCTGTGGTCAGGCTGCTGCCCACCCGCATAGAGATGGCCTGGTAAGGCTCGTTGTACACTCGCCTTGCCACCAGAGCAATGCAAAAACGCGGGACCAGCTCTTTGATAAATACCACCCCGCGCTGCCCCTTATGGAGCACGTAAAAGCGCAGGTTGATTTCGGGAAATTGTACATGGCCGGGTATTTTGATGCCTCTTACCCGCGTATCCAGAAACTCAAAGGCCACCAGGCTCACAAAGGCATGGCCGTTTTGAACATCCAGTTCCAGGCCGGGAGGTACATGAGGCTGCAGCAAGGCGGGCGGCACGCGGTAGGTGAGGTTGAGTAAATTGACCCATCGGGCAGTGAGAAAGGGAGACATGGAAAACGGATTAGTAGCAGGATTTAGGGCCGTAAGGAACGCTCAAAAAATAACTTCTTCATTTCGCTTGTTCTTTTGGGCTGAGTCTGCCTTGCAAACATCCTCATTTAACCTGTTAAACTCCGGTTATTGCACCTTGACGCATCCCAACATTCCGGGGCGCGAAAATGAACTTTTATTTTTTTCGCGTTCCCAAGTTCTTAGAAAGTTGGCAAAGATCAAAGTCCTGTACCTTTTAGTTGGAAAATGGGGTAATATCAATCCCCTCTATATGAGGTGGATAGACCGCGTGAGCACTACATATAAGTAGTCGAAAATCTGCCTATACCATCTTTATTCGCCTTGCAGCAACTGCCGGTACAGCCTGTAATTTTCTTCATCAAAACACACAAACAGTACTTTTTTGAGGCTGCTGGCCTGTGGGGCAAAGTCCTTCACGGTCTGAATCGCCACCCTGGCGGCCTCGGCTTTGGGGTAGCCATACACCCCCGTGCTGATATTGGGAAATGCGATACTGCTTAGTTGCCGGTCTTCGGCCAGCAGCAGGGAGTTGCGGTAGCAGTTGGCCAGCAAGCCGGCTTCGCCTGCATGCCCGCCCTGCCACACGGGCCCTACTGTATGGATGACGTAGCGCGCGGGCAAATTGCCCGCTGTGGTGATAACGGCTTCCCCCGTGGGGCAGCCGCCTTGCCTGCGGCGTATTTCCCTGCAGGCCTGCAGAATGGCCGGGCCACCCTTGCGGTGTATGGCGCCGTCCACTCCGCCCCCTCCCAGCAGAGAGCTGTTGGCCGCATTCACGATGGCCTCGGTATCCACTTCGGTAATGTCGCCCCTTATCAGTTTTATATCCATAAGCGTATCTATTCAGCATATACCTGCTGCAAAAAAGGGGGAATACCCCAATAGTGCCTTCATTGAGCATGCATGAAACTTTGTTTTTGTCAACCACCCCCCG
>RFHT01000422.1 GCA_003696835.1 Bacteroidota bacterium | reverse complement strand
GCGGCGCAGCCGCCTGCGAACCTTCAACTCCCCTCCTTAGGCCCCGAGCGAGCGGCGTGGCAGGGATAAGGAGGGGCCGGGGGGTGGTTGACAAAAACAGAGTTTCATGTATGCATGGTACATGAAGGCACTATTGGGGTATTCCCCCTTTTTTGCAGCAGGTATATGCTGAATAGATACGTTACGTTTTTTCCAGGGTTTTAGCCACTCTCTTTGGATGCAGGAGTAATTTGGCTGTGCTGCTTGCAGCCAAAAAGCGGCCCCGAACTGCCACAGGCAGGAAATGCACCGGGAAGGGAATCCATTTCGCCTGTACGACATACCCACTATCTATTGCCAGGCCTAGTAATACGGCCCTTCTTCGTTCATTACCTTCACCTGCTGGAGGCGCTTGTCGAGGGCGGTGATGAGGTTGGCACCTACGAGCGTTTGGAAGAGGAACACCTGGCGCAGGGAGGGATATTCGGGCAATTCAAAAACCGCCACATCATCTACATCGGTGAAGGAGAGGTTGAGCACCTCCAGATTGGGCAGGGTTTTGAGGTAGATCAGGCTTTCGCCGCTGAGGCAGGTTTTCTGCAGGTAGAGCTCCCGCAGGTTGGGAAAGCGGCTGAGGAAGTAGGCGCCTTCGTCGGTGATCTGGGCTGCGGGCAGGGAGATCTTGGAAAAAGCTTCGCGGTAGGGCATCAGCCGCTGTATGCTGCGGTCGTCCACGTAGGCAGGAGGCAACTGCATGGAGAGGGCAAACAGCAGGGAGTCGGCATCGGGGTCGGGCTCTACGTGCAGGTGCAGCTCGCGGCAGATCTCTTTGAGTTCGGCATAGGTTTGGGCCAGCTCCCGGCCTTGCTCATCCCGCTTGCGCTGAAAGCGCAGCAGCTGAGGCATGTAGGCCTGTACGGCCTGCTGCAGCTCTACCGAGGCACTGTCGAGCCGGTAATTAGGCTGCCCACTTTCGGCTATCCAGCCGTGAATGATGGCCAGCTCTGCCTCTGTGAGCCCGGGTTTTCCTTCCGGAGGCATGTGGTCCTCGTGGGTTTCGGGCAGTACAATGCGGCGGTACAGCTCGCTGGAGTCCGGCTGGCGGGCCACCAGCATGGACTTTTGGCTGTCGCCTCCGGCCAGCAGGGCCTGGTATGAGCTCATCACCAGCCCGCCTTTGGCTTTGTGGGGGTTGTGGCAGTTGAGGCATTTGGCCTGAAAAATCCCCATGACCACCTCCTCAAACAGCCGCAGTTCGTCCGGATTTTCTATTTCCGGGCTGCCCCCCCATTCGGGCAGGGCCCGGGTGAGGAAGTCGGCACCGTGGGTAAGCGAGCCCCCCAGGTGGCCGGTATAAATGAGGGCGAGGTTGGAAAAGAGCAGCAGCCCCACGTACAACTGAAAAGCCCGGCGAAACACCTGCAGGCGCGCATATACGTATAGCAAGCCCGTAAGCAGACAAGCCACGCTCAGCACCACCCCTCCCCACAAATGCTGGTTGACGAGGCTGCCGCTGTAATCGCCAGAGCGATACAAGAGGTAGCCCGCCAGGGCAGCCGCCAGGCTGCTGAGGAGAGAAGAGGCCAGCAAGCCGTCGATAATCGTACGCAAAGCAGGCGTTTTTTTCCACCACACATAGGCCTCCAGCAAAGGCACCAACATCAGCAACACAATGGGAAAATGTACCAGCAGGGGGTGCAGGTGGCCCAAAAATGTCAGGAATCCCGTTTCGTTGCTTTCGCCTATGGGAACAAAAGGCAAACTCAGCAGCCCTGATGCCAGGGCAAGGGTAAGCAGGGAGGATATGAGCAGGGGTTTTCTCATGGCATGAGAAAATACGCATTCATGACAATATGCCTGCCATCAGGTTCTCAGAAATGGTTTGCGCGCAGGGCCTGGCGCACGGCAGCGCTCACCGCAGATGCCCGCGTGACCACCATGCCGTGGTCGCCTCCGGCAATGCGAAGGGGGTGCTCAATTTTCCCAATGGGGAAAATGCGGTCCCGGTCGCCGTGAATGTGGGTAAGCGGGGCAGGCAGGTCTTCATTTTCCCAGTTGGCCAGCTGGTCGATGGCCCAGGCAATGTAATGCTCGCTCACCTCCTGCAGCATGCTGAGGAAGTAGGTACGTGCCTCTTCCGTTCGCAAGCCAAAAAGAGGGCCCCACCAACGGATGGAACGGGTGCGAAGCCTGCGCTGCTGCCCCCACCTGTGCAGGGGCAGGTGGCGTATTAGGGAAAACAGCAAGGGTTTTTCCCGGCTTCGTTTAATACTGGAAATAAGAATGATCTGCTGCACGGGAATCTGCCTGGCTATTTCGATGGCCGCCACCCCGCCAAAGGATACGCCCAGCAGCACAGGCGGCTGAGCATGCCCGATCTGCCCGCTCAGCCGCCGGCAGTAGGCCGGCAGAGACTCTCCTTTTTCCGGCTCAATCCAGCGGATGTGATGCAGGGGCTGGCCTATGCGCAGCTTGACAAACAGCTTTTCGTTCAGGCCCAGACCACTGAGACAATAAACAGGTGGTGCATTCATGTATGCAAATATATGGCCTTTGCAATATTGTAGTAGCACAGGTGGCCTTTTCTTTCCATATTGCCTCCCAATACAGCACCTATGAGCCATCATCATCACCACCACCACGCCCCTGAGGGCAATACGGCCCATATACGGGTGGCTTTTTTTCTCAACCTGGCCTTTACCCTGGTGGAAATTGCTGGGGGGCTGTGGACCAACAGCATGGCCATTCTTTCCGATGCCCTGCACGACCTGGGCGATTCGCTTTCGCTTGGGCTGGCCTGGTATTTTCAAAAACTATCTACCAAAAAGGGGGACCGCAAATACTCCTTTGGCTACCAGCGCTTTTCCCTGCTGGGAGCCATTATCAACGGCATGATCCTCATCATCGGCAGCGTGTTTGTGCTGCAGGAGGCCATCGGCAGGCTGTGGCAGCCTGAGGCTACCCATGCAGCAGGCATGATGGGGCTGGCGGTGGTGGGCATAGTGGTAAACGGGGCCGCAGTGCTCCGCTTAAAGAAAGGGAGCTCGCTCAACGAACGGGTGGTATCCCTGCATTTGCTGGAGGATGTGCTGGGTTGGGTGGCCGTGCTGGTGGGCGGAGCCATTATGTATGTTTGGGAAGTGCCCATACTGGACCCCCTGCTCTCCATCGGCATCAGCCTGTATGTGTTGTGGAATGTGTATGGCAACCTCAGGCAGAGCTTTCGCATCCTGTTGCAAGCGGTGCCTACCGACAAAGACATGGGCCACATTCGCCAAAAGATACTTGAGCTCCCCGAAGTAGCCGAGGTACACGATATTCACCTCTGGTCGATGGATGGCCACAACAGCATTTTTACGGTGCACTTGCGCACGCGTGAGCTGATGAGTATGGAAGAGATAGGCGAGCTCAAACAAACAATACGTGGGTTGCTTGAAGCCGAGCACATTCACCATGCCACCATAGAAGTAGAGCACCCCGGCGAGCAGCACCTGCAAATGGATTGCTGAGGTTTTTACAAAAAATGCGGATTTGTTCGGGCCGGAAAAGCCGGGCCGCTGTGGACTCAGCAGGGCAGGGAGCAATCACCGGTGGCCGCATTTGAGCCTGCGCCAACAATTGCCCCATGCTGCCGAAGCATTCTTCCCTATATTTATCCTTCCAAGCACCCTGATATGAACTGGATGCACACCCATCGCGATTTTTTGTCAGCCGGGCTGCTCGTGTTGCTGGCCGCGGGCTTGTGGATGTACTCAGGCAGCTTTCCCCAGCTGGAAGCCGGCTATCCGGGACCGGCCCTGTTTCCCCGGCTCATTGCACTGGGCCTGGGCCTGAGCGGGCTGCTGCTGGGGATTCAAAGCCTGCGCAGCAGGCAGGCCTCAGCAGCTACAGCTGAACCGGCTGCACCGGCCGGGCCGTGGCCCTGGCTGCGCATGGCAGGAGGTATAGGGGGCGTGGTATTGTTTCCCTACCTGCATGAATGGCTGGGGTTTGTGCCGGCCCTGTTTGTGGTATGTCTGGCAGTGGCTCTGCTCATGCGGGTGCGTCTTTGGGCAGCCGGCCTCACCGCACTTGGGGCTGCAGCTGTCATCTATGTGTTGTTCACCCAATTACTGAGCGTACCGCTATGATGCAACTGTTTAGCTGGCAGGGCCTGCTGGCCCTGCTTCTGGGTGGCCTGTACGGCTCTTTTTTTGGCGCCATTCCGGGCCTTACCGCCACTCTGGCCGTGGCCCTGTTTGTTCCCATTGCCTTTTTTCTGGACCCCATGCTGGCCCTTCCAGCCATCATTGCCATTTCGAGTGTAGCTATTTTTGCCGGGGACGTGGGCGGAGCAGTGGCCCGCATTCCAGGTACACCAGCCAGTGCAGCTTACCTGGAGGAACTGCACCGCCTTTCCCGTAAGCAAAGTCCCCTTTACAGCCTGGGTATCAGTGCAATGGGTTCGGCTGTGGGCGGCATTATCGGCACCCTGCTGCTCATTTTGAGTGCCACCGGCATTGCCGCGCTGGCGCGGCAGTTTTCTTCCTTTGAATACTTTTGGATCGCCTTACTGGGCCTTACTGCGGGCATTTTTGCCAGTAGCGGCTCTCCCCTCAAGGGCTTTGTGTCCCTGCTGCTGGGGCTGCTGATGTCCACGGTGGGCATAGACCCTACGCTGGGGCACCCGCGTTTTCACTTTGACAATGCCAACCTGCTGAGTGGCCTCAACTACATCGTGGCCATGATCGGCCTCTTTGGCTTTTCAGAGGTGCTGGAGCACCTTTACCGGCATCAGGACCCCCAGGCCGAAGCTAAAACGGACCAAAAGCGGGCTTCGCATCTCTTTTTTGTGAAGCCGCTGCTACTCATTCTGAAACAAAAGTGGATTGTAATACGCTCCTCACTCACGGGTGTGCTGGTGGGCTTTTTGCCTGGTGCAGGCGCCGACATCGGCGCCTGGGTGGCCTGCAGCCTGCAAAAGCTGCGGCCGAACCAACAAAAAGACGACGACATTGTGCTGGCGGGCACCAGCAGCAACAATGCGGCCGTGGCCAGTGCCTGGATACCGGCTCTCTCCCTCGGCCTGCCGGGCGATACGGTAACGGCCATTGTACTGGGGGTGTTTATGATGAAAGGCATCAAACCCGGCCCCATGCTCTTTGACCAGCAGCCCGGGCTGGTGGCAGCCCTTTACCTCACCTTTATCATAGCCAATGTGCTGCTGTTGCCTTTTTACGGCTACCTCACCGCCAGGCTGGCCGCCCTGCTGGTGCGCATTCCCTTTCGCATACTGCTCAGCATCATAGCCGGCCTGTGTGTGGTGGGCGCATTTGCCATCAACAACAACCCCTTTGATGTATGGGTGATGGTGGCCATGGGGGGCATGGCTTTTTTGCTGAGAAGGGGCGGATTTCCCCTGGCCCAGGTGGTACTGGGTATGGTGCTGGGCCCCATCATGGAACAAAACTTCATGATGAGCGCCATTAAATCCAGCTGGGATCTGATGAGCTTTTTTGAAAGGCCGCTGGCTATTGTATTTATGCTACTCACCCTGGCGATAGGGGTGGTGGGGGTAGTAGTGAGGTCCAGGTACCTCAGTGCACAGAAATGATGCTGGTGATGACGTCAAAATTGCCAAAAAATGCCAGATACAGCAGCCTGCCACCAAAGCCAATGAGCACCACGCCTATGGCGCGATAGGTCCACAGCAGATATTGGGGTTTGAGAAAATCTTTGATTTTGTGAGCAAACGCGGCTTTGAGGGTGTCGGTGGTCAGTATGCCCAATAAAGAGGCCGTAAGAAAGGTGATGAGTTCTATGCCAAAGCCGTATTTGGCGCTTTTAAATCCGATCAAACTGATCCATACCAGGAATACGAAGGGATTGACAAAATTGATGAGGAAGCCTTTGATGAAAAAATTGAGGTAATCCGAGGTTTTCATTTTGATGTCGGCTGAGGTATCCAGAGAAGGCTTTATCAGGTATTTTACCCCCAGCCCTACCAGTATGCAGGCGCCAATGAGTGCGATGTAAAATTGGTTGGTGGGTTGGTAAAAAAATGCTTTTGCCGAGCCGGCTCCCAGGTAGCAAATCGCTATTGCCACTATATCACTTACAAAAATGCCCAGTGCAACTGCAAATCCAGAGCGGAAGCCGTACTGTAGTGCTCCCTGAAGCAGGGTAAAAAATACGGGGCCAATAAATATTACAAAGGCCAGACCCCATACATATCCATCTAAGAAGGCCATCAGATTCATTTAAGTTTCAAACAAACACCCTCAGGCGCGTGCCCTTACGGCTTTGTTCTTAACATTACATAGGTACACATTATATGCCAATTTCTCAAAATTATTTGGGCACAAAAACGTGTATGCGCTTCCCTTGTGTATGTGCATTGGGCTCACAACCAGCACGTTGTTCAACGCGTACTTCATAGCGGCCTTCTTTTCTGAACTGGTAGGTGAGCATGTCATCGGTTGTTTCCTTCACCATTTTTTTCCCGGAAGGGGAAATGATTTCCCATTTTAGCAGGGGGGCTTGTCCACAATGGTCGTCACAACTGGCGTGAAGCTTCAGGGTAGTCTTGCCCTTGTGAGAAAGCGCAATTTGGGCAAAGCGGGGAGAGACCCATTCTTCGGAGGATGCCTGCCGCAAAAAAAGGTTCATGCACCAGGCATTCACCGTTTCGAGGTAGGGCCCCACCTGCTGAGCTACAAGGGGAGCTGGCCCGGGTGCTGGCACGAACAGTTCATAGGCCTGGCCACACAGCTGGCCGTTGCACACCTGAGAGGTATGTACGGCATATCTGCCCGCTTTGGGGAAGTTGTACAGCATCTCGCTACCTCCAAAGCTGAGCAGGGGCATGGACAAGGCGTAGGCCCCGGATGTATGGGAAGCAGTTAAAGGGGGTTGCTGGATGGAAATAAAAGCCGGCCCTGGCGGGCAGCCACCCAGGCATGCACCAGCAAGGGACAATTTATGGGTTTGTCCCGGCGCGGCAAGCACGACCTGCTGCCCTGGCTGCAGGGGTTTGCCGTCCAGGTGTAGGGACGTACTGCATCCACAATCGCTGCTGTCCTGTGGAGATAGCTCAATGTTGGGAACAGCGGTGGCCCTGCCTGCATCCCGCCGGAAACTGTATGCCTGCAACTTCCCGTTTTGTTGATGGGCCGACACCCACCATGCCACTGGCCCTGCAGCTGTTGCCGGCCGCAGGCCTGCCTGAAGGCGCTGCTGGTTGAGCGCATACAACAGGGTGTCGGCAGGAAGTGCAAAGCACTGTGAGCTGGCAGTATCGGCAGGGATGGGGCCGGATTCCCAGCTCAGGGTGGTGAAGTCTTTACAGCAATTTTCATTTTTTTTCAGCAGGGGAAAGCTGTGGGTAAGACGAACCAGCAGGGAGTCTTCTTTTTGCTCGGAATGCAGGTAAAAGTTGAGGTAGCACAGCTTGCGGCCCAGCTTTTCACGCAGCTTTTGGCGCATCAGGGCTGCGCAGGGTGTTTGTCCCAGTTGTACGTCAATGCGGGAGCCCTCCTGCAGGCATTTCGTAAGTTCCTCTCCCATCTCTGTTTTTATTTGCTCAAACACCTGCTGTATGCTGTCTGAGACGGCCGCCCAGTAAGCTTGCCGCCGACTGGTTTCCTGTTTTTCGAGCAGCATCAAAGCTTGCTCGATGTGCTTTTTTTCCCGCTCAAGGCATTGAATTACTTCCACCGAAAAACCTGCACAATGGGTTAGTGCCCCAATTTTTTCCGCATTTTGAGCCAGCAATGCCTGCCAGGCCAGGCTGCTGGCGGTGTAGTACTGCAGGATGGTTTTTCCCGCTCCCTGCTCTGCATCAACTTTGTCCCCTGCAGCCCAGCT
>RFHT01000421.1 GCA_003696835.1 Bacteroidota bacterium | reverse complement strand
CATACTGGCCGGAGGAAGGTTGAGCCTGGATAGGAGCTGAATAAAAAGTAAGCACAATAATTGCTATAATGTGGGAATGTGGATACAGATCTGAAGTCCTGTTCTGAGGCAAATCCAAAATCGAAAACTTCCGGGTGTACACAGAACCCAAAGCCTGTGAATCCTTAGCCTGGAATTTTCGTTTTTTGGGATGTAATAAAATGGGGCTGAGAAAGAGAAAAGAAACCTGGCAGCAGGAAGAAAATCCTTAAATTTATTTTGTGTTAATTGCGTTAACCAAATATGTCTTCAGAAGCTGAAAAGCCTTTAATATTTCTTGCTCATTTTCTGGCCCCTCAGGCGCGCCAGCAGGTCGGCATTAAGTCGAGTGAGCAGGTAAACCAGTTGTTTGCGGCAAATGTAAGCCGGGGCGAATGCGAAGTGGTATTCTTTGCTGAGAATGTGCGGCGGCTGGACTTGCCCCGCCCCGACTCAGCAGATGCCCGCCGCCTGAGCATTTTACACCTCTCGGCCGATGACTGGAGCCAGGTGGCTTTCCCCAATGCCGGTCAGCCCCTGGCCGACGGCTGGGAAACATGGGTACAAAAAATTTGCCGCTACCCCCTGCGGCTGATATGCATAGAAGGCGCCCCTCCTGTAGAATTGCTGCAGGCTATGCAGCAGCAGCAGCTCCCGCCCGTCGTCATGGGGCAGCACGAAAGCCTGCGGCAGTTTTATATACAGCTAGCCAAAGGATTCTCCATCAAGCAGGCCATTGAGCATGTTAGTTCTGTTTCAGCTTTTGAAGTAAAATACTGCGATACGCTTGATTCTGCCGAAGCCACCAACTTTCTTCAACACAAGCAGCAGCTGATTTTTTGGACCCCCGGCGGGGCTTCCCAGCACCTGAGCTGGAAGATCCGGCGCAAATTTGTGATGAACATCAACGAGCGGGCTGCCGACAAGGAGGCCACATCTGCTGCCTCATTTTCTTCCATGGTACGAAAGAGTGTGGCACGCAATTATGTGCGCATCGGCCTGCCGGCCCTGCTCGTGTTGCTACTTCTGGCGGTGGCCTGGTTTACCCCTTTGCGCTCCATGCTGGCAGAGGCCTGGAATACCAATGCGTGCCCTTTTCCCTCCGGCAACCAGCACTACAACATTCTGCTTGTGCCCTTTCATGACACGGAAAATTGCCATCAAAAGAACAATGCCTACCATCGCAAGCTCAGCAATTGGCTACACGAGTATGCAAGCCGGGAAGGCATCGCCATTGAAACTGGGCTGCAGTCTTCGCTGCGCTGCCCCCTTCCCCCCGAAATGGGTACAGAGCTGGCCAACTCCTGCCGTGCCGACCTCGTGTTGTGGGGCACTTACAGCTCCTCCGGCTCCGACAGCAGCCTCTCCCTCCATATCGCCACAGCCGACCGCTATGGTGAGCGGGCCGTATTTCCCGGCAATACCACCAGCATACAGCTACAGCTTTCCTCATTCCGCCTCAGCCAACTGGAAGAGGCCATTTACCCCATTCTGAACTGGGGCCAGGCCATGGCGCATTTCCAAAACAGGGAATATGAGCTGGCCATCCATTTTTTTGAGCGCATGCACATCGAAAACCCAGAGGTTCAAACCTCGGTTTCACTCATTTTGGCCCAATGCTATAAAAATTTGTACAAATATGAAGCTGCTGCCCAACTCATCAGCCAGCTTCTTCAGCGCTATCCTCACCGCGCCGACCTCTGGGCCGAACGCGCCCAAATTTTGATGGAGCAGGACCAATACGAGCTCGCCCTGCAGGACCTCAGGCATGCAGCCGAGCTGGATTCCCTCAATCTGGATATTTTCGTGAAAAGGGGCAGTTTGTATGGAAAAATGGGGCGATATGAAAAGGCGCTTGCAGATTTTGACTATGTGCTGAGTCTCAATCCCCAAAAAGCAGCCGTTTACCGGGAGCGGGCCCGCATTCGCCTTGCACAGGGCGATATACAGGCTGCCCTGCAGGACCTGCAGCAAGCCCTGGAAGTGGAGCCCGAAAATGCCCTGCTCTACCTCGACCTGGCCGATATCCAACTGAGACAGGGGCAGCAGGAGCATGCCCTTCAATCTGCGGACAAAGCCCTGGAGCTAAATGAAAAGTTGTATGAAGCCTGCCTCACCAAAGCCCGTATATACACAGCCATGCAGGATGCCCAGCAGGCCCTGGCACAGTACGAAAAGGCCCTGCGCCTCAACCCCTCCTACCTGCAGGCTTACCAGGAGCGGGCTGGCCTGTACGAACAACAACAGCTTTACAAGCAGGCCCTGGCCGACTATAGCCAAATTCTGCTCATCAGGCCCGAATACCTGCCTGCTGCGGAAAAGCGCATACAACTGGAGCTGGCCACCGGCCAGCTCGGGCAGGCCCTCAAACACGCCAACGCCCTGCTGGAACAACATCCCGGTATGGCTACGGCCTATACGCTCAGGGGCACGATTTTGTACAGCATGGGGGAAAAAGACCAGGCTCAAAAAGATTTTGATCAGGCCATTAAGCTGGCGCCCAACGAGCCCATGCCCTACCTGTACAGGGCCAGGCTGCTGGCCAGTGAACAGGCCTACGAACAGGCCCTGGCCGACCTCAGCCACGCCCTGCAACTCAACGACACCCTGCATGAAGCCCTGCTGATACGCGCTCGCATTTACCAGGCCCAACAACTGCATGAACAGGCCCAAACTGACCTGGACCGGGCCGTTTCTCTGGCGCCGCGGCATGCCGAAACCTGGTTTGAAAGAGGAAAAATGGCTTTTGAACAAAAAAGGTTTGAGCAAGCCATTAAGGACCTCAGTCAGTGCCTGGAGCTACGACCATTTTATACCCAGGCATATCTGTTGCGGGCAAAAGCCTATGTACAGACGGGAGAGTTTGACAAGGCCATAGCGGACTACGACCACATTCCCCTGCATCACAACCTCCAAGCTCAACAGCTTGCAGAGCATCTCCGGTTTTGGCTCTCTTTTCATCAGTATGAAAAAGCATGGGAAAAACTTCAGGGTCTCGACTCTGCCACCAGGGCACAGCCCGAAATTCTGTTTCTTGAAGCCAAAACCCTGGGCGGCCTCGGAAGGGACTCTGCTGCCCTCGCCAGCTATAGCCGGGCCATTCAGCATGCACCTGACTCTGCCTCCTTTTACAGCGGCAGGGGCAACTTCTACCTCCAAAGGCGCAAATACACTGCTGCCTATAACGACTTTCAGCTGGCTATGGAAATCGACCCCACAGAATTAAATGCTCATCTGGGATTGGCCAGGGTGTTACAACACAGGGATGCTTTTGAAGAAGCCCTGGCGCTGTATAAGCGGGCATTGGAGCTGCAGCCCCACGACCCCCGAATCTATACGTACAGGGCTGCACTTTATGCCAGCATGCAGGAAGTAGAACTGGCGCTGGCTGACCTGGATAAAGCCCTGCAAATTAACCCATTTTATGCCCCTGCCCATCACGCCAAAGGGAACCTGCTGCGCCAGCAGGGCAAGTATGCTGCCGCCATGCATCACTATGACAAAGCCCTACAGCTTTCTCCCTGGCTGGCAGATGCTTACTACGACCGCGCCTTCCTGTACAGCCTGCAGGCCCACTACATCCAGGCTGCCAAAGACCTTGAGCAGGCAGTAAAGTTCGACCCCAACGACGGCCTCAAATACGGCCTGCTGGCAAAAGTGTATGCCCGCCTGGGCCGGGAAGAGGCCTGTTACCAAAACATCCTCAAAGCTCTGGAGCGGAAATATCCCCTCATAGACATTCGGTACGACCCCGCCTTTGAGCGCTACCGGAATACCCAACGTTTTCAGGAAATTGTGCAGATGTATCAGCGGTGAAGCTGCTACATGCTTCCTCTACCAAAGTGCCCCCCCAGCAGACTGCATGCTCAGCAGGCTGAGCACTAATGGGTTGCGAGGGGGTATTTGAAAATTTTTGGTCTTTTTTTGATAAAATATTACAAATTGGTCAAAAGTTTAGTCCATACATGATAAAAATATTTTCATTGGATCAATATTTGCGGCTAACTCCTTTGAAATTTGGAAAGATTGCCCCTTCAATGGGGTATTGTACACATAACTATGGCCATGGCCACCCAACCTCCATCCATCCTCCTTGCCTGTAGTCAGAGTTATCAAGATGGTACACGCGTTTCTCCTTTGCTGGCGGAGCGGCGTGCCATTGCCCGTTTGCTGGAAGGAGCGGAAAACCAGGGTGCATGCCAGTTGATACAAGAAGATGTTGCTCCCCACTCTAGTTTTATGCATCTGCTGGAAAAGCACAGTTTCAGGCAGCCAATATCGGTGTTGCATGTATGTGGTACCTACAGCGAGGCTGAAAACTGGGAACTGGAAGCACTTTCGGCTGCTATTGGCACGCTGCCCGATTTGAAGTTGGTGTTTCTCAATGGCTGCGGCAGCCGTGAACTGGTAGAGATGCTGCTGCTGAAAGATATTCCGGCAGTAATTGCCACCCAGTCTGACACCCCCAATGCCGAACTCAGCCTGATGGCCCACACTTTTTACAAGTCATTGGGCAATGGCTCTAGTCTGCTGGCAGCTTTTGAGGCAGTCATGGCATCCTTTCCCGGCAAGCTGGCTCAGTTCGAAGCCTATTACGATCTGGAAACCGACCGACTGAAATGGAAGGGGATGGCCAGGCTGCTGGAAGATACCTTTGGCGATGGCCTGTATGTGCTGGAAGAAAATGTAGGAAAACTTTCCTGGCACCTACCTGCTACGGAACAGCAAGGGTTGATCACAGAGCCCGAGGTGATGGCCGACTTGTTGTCCGGCCTGCCCATTCCTGGCTCCGACCCGACGAGCAAGTCCTGGCTTACCTCAGGCCTGGTCTTCATGGGGTTATTTATTACTGGCCTGGTGCTCATGGCTCTGCACATGGACATTGGGCGGCACGAAAAATGGGTAGCCCAGGAAATCCCCCAATTACAGCAGGGCAACTTTCACCTGGTGATGTTGCCCATAAGGGCGTATAACGACTGTGAGAAAACTGGCAGTGCCTATACCGACCTGATTTTTGCCCAGCTCAAGCAACTGGAACAAGAGGAAGCTGAAATCAAGGTCAATTATGGGGAACACGCCAGCTGCCAGCCAGGCACCCTGGCGCAGCACATACTGCGCGACCAGCGCGCACACATGGTCATTTGGGGCACCTACCACCTCAATGCGCTGGGCGACAGCATGCTCAACCTGCACTATGCCCACCTCCGGCAGGATGGTAAGATCCTGCATCAGCAGCTTTCCCGCAGGCTTTCGGAGTTTAAAAAGTATGCCATTCAGGGCTACCCTTCTTTGACAGAAGCCATGGTTTATCATGCGATAGGCAACATTTATTATGCCCAAAACAAATACCCAGAAGCCATACGGCTGCTCGAAAAAGCTTATCATTCAGGCATAGATGAGCCTCCGCTCACCAAGTCCCTCGCACAGGCATACAACCGAATAGGCACCAAGTATGTGTATCAAAAACAGGAGGATAAAGCCTGGTTCAATTTTTCCCGTGCCATAGATTATGACTCCACCTTTTCTGAAGCTTTTTACAACCGGGGCCTGATCAACCTCAAATATAAGCGATACAAAGAGGCCATAGCCGACATGGAGCAGGTGATTGCCCTGGGCCATTCCAGTGGTAAGCCATTTGGTGCGCTGGCTGCCATATATGCCTCTATGGGCAACGAGGATGCCTTCTATACCTACCTTGAGCGCGCCCTGGAAGCCGGCGTGGACATGAAGCAGTTTATTCGCTTTACGGCCATCAAACGCTACCAACACAAGCAGCGCTTTCGCAACCTCATGGTACTGTACAAGCAATAAGGCGGTAAAGGGGATTACTTCCCTGTGTAGTTTTCGGGGCGCAGGGCCAGCAGTTCAGCTTTTACGGCATCAGATACATCCAGCCCTTCCACAAAAGCATGCAGGGTGGCTTCGTTAATGCCACTTTTTCCACGCGTAAGCGCTTTGAGCGCTTCGTAGGGGTTGGGGTATCGCTCCCGCCTCAAAATGGTTTGTATGGCTTCGGCCAGTACGGCCCAATTGGCGTCGAGATCGGCCTGAATAGCCGGGGGGTTTACCAGCAGTTTGCCCAGCCCCCGCAACAGGGAATGCTGGGCCAAAAAAGCATGCCCCACGGCTACGCCCAGGTTGCGCAGTATGGTGGAGTCGGTGAGGTCGCGCTGCAGGCGCGACACCGGCAGCTTGCGGCTGAGGAATTCCAGCAAGGCGGTGGCCAGGCCACTGTTGCCTTCTGCATTTTCAAAGTCAATAGGGTTGACTTTGTGGGGCATGGCCGAGGAGCCCACTTCGCCAGCTTTGGTTTTCTGGCGAAAGTACTCCATACTGATATACAGCCACATATCCTGGCACAGGTCAATGACAATGGTATTGATGCGGCGCAGGCAGTCGAAAATGCGGGCCAATCCGTCGTAATGTTCAATCTGAGTAGTGGGAAAGGAACGGCTGAGCCCCAGGCGTTGCTCTACAAATGTGCGGGCAAAAGCATGCCAGTCAATGTGGGGATAGGCCACATAGTGGGCATTGAGGTTGCCGGTGGCCCCGCCAAACTTGGCGGGGAATGGCAGGTTGGCCAGTTCTTGCGCCTGCGCACGCAGGCGCACCACAAACACCCTCAGCTCCTTGCCCAGGGTGGTAGGGCTGGCCGGCTGGCCGTGGGTGCGGGCCAGCATGGGGATGTCCTCCCAGTCCGCAGCCTGCTGCTCCAGGGTAGTTATTACCTTCTCAAGCTGAGGCTGGTACACCTCCTTCAGGGCATCGCGAAGCATGAGGGGCGTGGCGGTGTTGTTGATGTCCTGAGAGGTAAGACCAAAGTGTACAAATTCCTTGTTCTGTACCAGAGTCGGTTCCCCCATCCCATCTATTTGCTCCTTCATGTAGTATTCCACGGCCTTCACGTCGTGGTTGGTGATGCCTTCTATCTCTTTTACCCGGCGGGCAGCCTGCTCGTCAAAGTCTTCATACATTTTGCGCAGGGCACTCACCACCTCCCCAGGCAAAGGCTTTAGCGGAGGGGGCTGAAGCTCATGCAGGAAAATGAGGTATTCAATTTCCACCAGAATGCGGTACCGGATCAGGGCAGCTTCTGAGAAATATGCGGCCAGTGGAGCAAGCTTTCTCCGGTACCGGCCATCCAGGGGAGAAAGCGCATTTAGTTCATTGAGCATCTTCTGTGTTTGACATGCGAAAGGGCAAAGCTAAATAAATTATTTTGTATCTTTGAATGCTGCGCATTTCTCGCCAAAATTTGAAATATCTCTCATGGGTTTGTTTTCTTTTATTCGCAATCACCGCAAAAAAATGAAGTCGGTTACTGCCAAACAGGTAATCGCCATTGCCCTGCAAAATGACGGAAAAATCACCCCGGCCGTACTTGCAGCACACACCCCTCTGCGCATTTGGCAGGCCAGCATGAAATTACAGGGATTACACGGCCAGGGCGTATTTGCAACCAAATACGACTACCGCGACAATAGCTATACCTTTGTATTGAAAAAACCCGAGCTTTACAAAAACCTCGACCTCAGCACAAGCCAACCAGCAGCACCCCCTTCCAATAAACAACTCACCGACGCCGAAGTCATCCAGTGGGCCTACAAAGCCAGGGGCCGCATCACGCCAGCCATACTGTGTATCAAAGCGGAAGTGTCTATAGATGAAGCCAGACAAAAATTACAGGAACTCCAGCACAAAGGAGTGTTTGATATACAAGCCACCGACAGTGGTGCGCTGGTATATGTGCTCAATGAGCTGGATACGTTTCAGGATTTGATGGCGGACTAAGCCTGTCGTTGTTTTTAAGCCACCGAATACACTCCACTACGGGCAATTTTCGCTTCAAAATCTGCCCGGAAGCGCTGTATGGTGTTGCGTACAGGCCATGCAGCCGCATCGGCCAGGGCACAGACGGTGCGGCCCTCCATGGTGTCGCACAATTCCAGCAGCAGGTCGAGGTCTTTCATTTCGCCCCGCCCCTCATATATGGAACGAAGTACCTTCACAAACCAGCCTGTACCTTCCCGGCAGGGGGTACACTGGCCGCAGGATTCGTGGTCGTAAAACTCGGCTATGCGCAGCAAAAACTTCACGATGTCGGTATCTTCATCCAGCACACACATACCGCCAGTACCCATAAAGGTGCCTACTGTACGCAGGGAGTCGGCGTCCATGGTGATGCCTTCGATCTGCTCGGCGGTAAGGATGGGCACCGAGGAGCCGCCTGGCACCACGGCTTTGAGTTTTTTGCCATTGCGAATGCCACCGGCTACTTTGTAGATGAGGTCTGTAATGAGCATGCCCGTGGGGTACTCATATACTCCCGGCCTGTTTACATGGCCCGAAATGCCATAGAGTACCGGTCCGGGGTGGTTGGCAGCCCCTGTATTTTTAAACCAGTCGGCCCCGTGGCGCATCACCAGGGGCACACAGGCCAGGGTTTCTATGTTGTTGATGGTGGTGGGTTTGCCCCACAGGCCGTACTGAGCCGGAAAAGGCGGCTTGGAGCGGGGGTAGGGGCGTTTGCCTTCCAGGGACTCCATCAGGGATGTTTCTTCTCCGCAAATGTAAGCCCCCGCACCCTTGTGTACATACATCTCTATGTTGTGGCCCGTCCCCATGATGTTTTTCCCGATGTAGCCTTTGCTGTAGGCTTCATCTATGGCCCGCTGCATCATGTCGATCCAGTCGGCATACTCCCCGCGAATATAGACGTAGGCGGCGTCCATTTCCATGGCATAGCAGGCAATCAGGGCCCCTTCGATAAAGAGGTGGGGATTGTATTCAAAAATCCGGCGGTCTTTGATGGTTCCCGGCTCCGACTCGTCGCCATTGCAGGCCAGGTAGCGGGGCACGCCTTCCTGTTTGGGAGGCATAAACGACCATTTGAGCCCTGCATTAAAGCCTGCTCCTCCTCTGCCGCGAATATTGGCAGCTTTTACTTCGTTAATGACTTCTTTGGGGCCCCATTTGCTGTCGGTGAGTACTTTGCGCAGCATTTCGTAGCCACCTTCGCGCTCGTAGGTTTCTATTTTGTGTAGCCCGGGAATGTCAGGGAGTATGACTTTTTGGTAGGATCGCCAGTTTTCCATATTCAGCTTTAAAAATTTGGCGAAAGTTACGCATTTTTTGTATTTAGGCAACGAAAATGTGGAATTTGACAAATTGGAGCATAATAGCGGGTACACCTCTCCGTGGAGATGATTTTTTATCCTTCAAACGCTTTCCCAAGTATGAAAATGATTAAACATTATCTGCTGTTTTTGTTGGTCGCTTTGTCGGTGTTGAAATTGCGTGCCGACGAAGGAATTTGGCTGCCCATGCTACTGGAGCAGCTCAACGAGCAGGAAATGAAAACCATGGGCCTGAAAATCACGGCCGAAGACATTTACAGCATCAACCACAGCAGCATGAAGGATGGCATCCTGCTGTTTGGCACGGGCTGCACAGGGTCTTTAATTTCTCCTGAGGGCCTGCTCATTACGAATCACCATTGCGGGCTTAGCCTCATACAGAAACACAGCAGCCTGGAGCACGACTACCTCAAGCAGGGTTTTTGGGCCATGAACAAAGCTGAAGAACTGCTTAACCCTGGCCTCACGGTCACCTTCATCGTACGCATGGAGGATGTAAGCGAGCGGGTGCTGGCAGAAGTAGGAGAGGAAATGGCCCTTACGGAAAAGAAAGCAATCATAGATGCACGCATAAAAGAAATCATAGCCGAAGCCACTGAAGGCACCCATTACGAGGCGGTGGTAAAACCCTTTTACCAGGGCAATGAATACTACCTCATTGTGAGTGAAAAGTACCTGGACGTGCGCCTGGTGGGGGCTCCACCCAACGGGATTGGCAGCTACGGGGGGGATGTGGACAACTGGATGTGGCCCCGCCATTCGGGCGACTTTTCTCTCTTTCGCATCTATACGGCCCCCGACGGCAGCCCGGCTCCTTATTCGCCTCAGAATGTCCCCATGAAGTCGCGCTACTTTTTCCCTGTTTCCACTCAGGGCGTAAAAGAAGGCGATTTTGCCATGATCTATGGCTTTCCCTACCGCACGCAGGAGTATCTCAGCTCTTATGGCATACAGTATGTGGAGGAAGTGGAGCACCCCAGTCGCATAGCGCTCAGGCATGAGCGCCTCCGCATCATTGACCGGGAGATGAGCAAAAGTGACAAAGTGCGCATACAGTATGCCAGTAAGCAAAGCGGCATTGCCAATGGCTACAAGAAATGGCAGGGGGCAGTGAGGGGACTCAGAAGGGCCGGGGCTGTAAGCAAAAAGCAAGCTTATGAAGCCGAATTTATGCGGCGGGTGTCGGGCAAGGAGGAATGGCGGGCCAAATACAGCCATATTTTACCAGAGCTGAAAAGCCTTTATCAGCAGTTCAGGCCTGTGGCACGCCACTTCTGGTATTTTCAGGAGGCGGCTTATGCCATTGAACTCATCGACTTTGCCGCCGAGCTGGGGGAGCTCACCGCTCTCATGCAGGGAGGCGCTTCCGAAGCCGCCATTGCCGACGCCCGTTCTAAAGCACTGCGAAGGGCAAAGGGTTTTTTCAACAATTACGAGCCCAAAATCGACCGGGAAATCATGGCTGTCATGCTGCGCATGTACGCCGACTCCATACCCGCAAGCCAGCAGCCCGAAGTGCTGCGGGAAATCGTGAACAGCAAAAAATACCAGGGCGATTTTGAACTCTTCGCCCAGGAAGTTTTTACCGAGTCGGCCTTCACCAATGGGAGGTCGTTTGAGTCCTTTCTGACAAATGCCGACCTGCGGCAAATTGAAAAAGACCCGGCTTACCAGCTCATGGCGCAGCTGGTGAGCCACTATTACAGCCACATTTTGCCTCCCTTTCAGCAGCTCAAAGCGCAGATAGACGAGCTCAACCGCCTGTACATGCAGGCTCAGCGGGAGGTTTTCAGCGAAAAACGTTTTTACCCCGATGCCAACTTCAGCCTGCGCCTCACCTACGGCAAAGTACAGGGCTACCAACCCAGGGACGCCGTGGTGTACCGCTATTACACCACCCTTTCGGGCGCCATTGACAAATACCGCAACCACCCGGAAAAAGGGGTGTACGACCTGCCCGAAAGACTGATGCAGCTCTACCAGGACAAAGATTACGGGCCCTACGGCCAGGAAGGTGAAATGCGAATAGGCTTTATCACCACCACCCACACCACCGGCGGCAATTCTGGCAGCCCCGTCTTCGACGGGGAGGGCAGGCTCATTGGGCTGTATTTCGACCGCAACTGGGAGGGCACCATGAGCGACATCTTTTACGATCCCGAACAGTGCCGGGGCATCAGTGTGGACATTCGCTACATCCTTTTTCTCATCGACAAATATGCCGGGGCGGGTTACCTGCTCAATGAGATGAAGCTGGAGTAGGGGCTATTCGTCCAGAATGCTGCCTTTGTTTTGGGAAATGCCGCCACTGCTGAACATTCCCAGAATGGCATCTACCCCTTTCTTACCCTGCTGGCGGAGGTATTCCTTTTGGCGGGCCAGGCCTACTTTGCCCATTTGTTCCAGGTCCAGCTCGGCCACAATGGCTGCTATATGGGGCTTGTACTGCGCATTCAGCAGCAGGCGCAGCTCGTTCTGCTCATCGTGCAGAATGTAGTGGTAGAGTTCTTCGCTCAGCTGCAGACGGCCGCTGAGGTCTGTGTTGAGAAAAATGACCCTGGGTTTGCGTAAAAACCTTGGTTGGCAGAGAAAGAGCTCATTCCCTTCCTTCAGCAGCCAGGCAAACTTGCGGCTGCCAATCTTACCTATTCGCCTGCCCGTGAGGCATTTCACTGCCAGGACCGGGCGGTAAAACTGCTTTTTCAGGCTCTTGGGCAGCTTCTCGCTCACCAGTTTTTCCCTCCTGCCAAAAAATCTGGCAATAAGGGGATTTACATAAATGTGCCGAAAATAATTGGATACTTTCTGCGCCCGCTTAAACAGCAGCAGGGCCAGCAGAAACATCAGCAGGCTCAGCACCAGGCCGAAGAATGGAAAAAACAGGTAAATCACCACCAAAAAGAGCGTAACACCTTTTTGGGTCAGCTCAAAAAAGGCGTCCAGCAAGGGGATGGGCGAAAGAAAAATCATGATGTCGAAAAAGTACCTCACCGTCATCACCACCATGAAATAAGGAATGGCAAAAGCCACCATCAGCAAAACGGAAAAGGGAATGTCGAACAGGCCCAGGCTCACTACCGCCTGCTGGGCTTCACTTTCTGCCCGGAATATATAGGGTGCCATCATCATCATGGCATAAATCACATAACTCGACTTGTCCTCCAGAAATTTGGCAGCCAGGCCCACTGGTCTGGACACCTTGGTGAGGTTGGGCAGGGTGGTGAATACCACCAGCAAAAAGGAAACCAGCAGCACCACCCAGCTGTCCAGCATGGGGTTGGTGGCCAGGTATTCCTCTCCCACGCCAACAGTGGAAGCAAATGAGGTAATAAACAGGGTCCAGAATGGCGAAATGGCCATGGGACTCATGAGGGCAAAGGCTTTGGTGAAGCTGGCGTTTTGGGCCAGGGAGGACTCCATGCCATACTGCGCCAGCAATGTCAGCGGGATGCAGAGGGCCAAAGCAATGAGTAAAATTTTTTTGGGGCGAAGGGATGATAGAGCGGGGTTCATTTTAAAGGGCTTTATGGATGAATAAATAACTTTTAGCTCCTGAAGTAATGCACGCGAAAAAAATAAAGGTTCATTTTCGCGTTCCTAAGCGTTAAATACCCTGGGGGCATGCTGCTCCAAACTCTGCCCAACCCATCTATGCAAGCAGCCACGTCAACGTAAGTTGCCGCATAACACTTTCTGCCACAATAAGATTTGAAAGCAAAATACACAAAAAAATGACAAAATAAACTATTTGCTAAAATATTTATACCAACAAACCGAACGATGATGTTCAGGTTTTATGTGGGTGATTTATCCTGGAAAAGGAAAAACAGCTCCCCTCTTCTCATTTCTGCACCCTGGACTGGAGCGGCAGCCAGCTATGGGCTGGAAAAGTTTTTGCTCCCCAATAGTGATTTGTAAGTTTCCCGACAGATAAAAAAATGTTGGCTTTATAATGTAGCAAGCTGATTTTGAAATGATGATCGAATACCAGTGGGCAATGGTCATTGCCAGCAGTTTGCTCATGTTTCTGATTTCGCCTGTGGCGAAAACGACCCAAACCTTTTTTTCAGGTGCTTCCCGCCAGGCCCGAAACCCCAGTGTGCTGCTGGTAACGACCAGTCTTGTCATGTCGTGGTTCATGGCCAAGTCTGTGAGCAATACCGCCGACCTTGCAGCCAGGTTTGGCCTGCTTGGGGGCATCACCTACGCCCTGTATTATCTTTCCTTTATGGTAGCAGGGGTGCTTATATACCGCATGCGGGAAAAAGGGGGCTTCGGCAGCATCCACCACTTTCTTCAAAGCCGCTTTGGTCGTGGGGCTGTCCTGGCCTTTAGTGGTCTCATCGGGCTGCGGTTGTTTAACGAGGTATGGTCCAATACGGCTGTAATCGGCAGCTATTTTGGCCAGCCGGGTTCACGCCCGTACCTACTGGCAGTGGTGCTGTTTACTGGCCTTACCCTGGCCTACTCCCTGAAAGGAGGCCTGCGCAGCTCGCTCATTACCGATGCCATACAAATGGGGCTTTTTGGCATACTGCTGTTTGTGGTGTTAAGCCTTCTCACCCAAGCGCAAGGGCGGGTAGGCGAGTGGATGCAGACGGGCAACTGGAGTACGGCCACAGGTCTCAACCTCTTTTTTGTGGTGCTCATTCAAATATTCAGCTACCCCTTTCACGACCCCATACTCACCGACCGCGGCTTTATCACCGACAGTAAAACCACCCTGAAAAGCTACGCCCTGGCCACCCTCATCGGATTTTGTGGCATCAGCCTCTTTGGCCTTATCGGTATCTATGCGGGCAGCATGGGCATAAGCGAACAGGCCGCCCTGGGTGTTTCCCGCAGCTTGGGGATATGGGGCATGCTGCTCATGAATGTTATCATGATCACTTCGGCTGCCTCTACCCTGGACTCTACCTTTACTTCTGTGGCCAAGCTGGTGGTGGTGGACCTCAATGCCCGGGGCAACATCACCCTCAACAGAGGGCGATGGGTGATGATACTGGTGGCCATAGCAGGCTCTCTTCCCCTCATTTTTTCACCCGCTATCCTCTCAGCCACCACCGTAAGCGGTACCATGGTACTGGGGCTGGCGCCCATTTTTTTATTCTGGCGGCTCAAGGCGCCGCCGCTTTCCTTTCACCTGGCTTACTGGACCGGCATCGCTGCCGGGCTGGTACTCATGCTGGATGGGCTGCCTGCCGGCTGGTACCTCAGCCAGGGCCCGTATTCCGCCCTGTTGAGCATGAACGTATATGGTAGCCTGGCCTGCTTTGCGGCCTACCTCATTCCTTACTGGCTAGGGCTGTGGCGCCATACACGCCAAAGCAAAAGTCAGTCGTAGGGCGTTTTTATCCCATTGAGATATTGCGTAATTTTGCCCGGTATTTTTTACAAAGGTAAATAACAAACGATCATGCTCAATATCGTACTATTTGGCCCTCCGGGAGCGGGCAAAGGCACCCAGTCAGCTATTTTGATAGAAAAATTCGGACTTATACACCTCTCTACCGGCGACATGCTTCGGGCTGAAATGGCCTCTGGCTCAGAACTGGGCGAGCGGGTGAAAAACATCATGGCCGAAGGCAAGCTGGTGAGCGATGAAATTGTGATAGAACTCATACGCAAGCGGCTCGACACCCATAAAGACGCCAACGGCTTTATTTTTGACGGCTTTCCGCGCACCATTGCCCAGGCTGAAGCCCTGGACCGGCTTCTGGCAGAAAAAGGAACAGCCATCAGTGTGATGATCAGCCTGGTTGTGCCTACGCAGGAGCTGGTAAAGCGCCTGATCAAACGCGGACAGGAAAGCGGACGCGCCGATGACAACGAGGAAACCATCCTCAGGCGCATTGGAGAATACAATGAAAAAACCCTGCCGGTGGCAACCTATTACCAGCAGCAGGGTAAACTCAAAGAAATCGAGGGCGTAGGCAGCATTGAAGAAATAGCCGCGCGCATACAGACTGCCCTGCAAAGCGTGGCAGGTAATGCCTGATACGGCTGACAAGCTGCCCTGCCCTGCGTAAACTGCACTGCTTTGTTTGTATGCATGAGGAAGGTGGTGCAATAGTGTGGATGCCATGAGCAATTTTATAGATTACGTAAAAATTTATTTCAGGAGCGGGAAGGGCGGCAATGGCGTGGTTTCCTGGCGAAGGGAAAAGTATGTGCCCAAAGGTGGCCCCGACGGCGGCGACGGCGGCAAAGGAGGAGACATTGTACTGGAAGGCAACCAGCAGCTGTGGACGCTGCTGGACCTCAAGTACCGCAAGTACATCAAGGCTGAGGCCGGCATGAATGGCAGCTCAGGCAAACGCACCGGCAGAAGCGGAAAAGACGAAGTGCTGGAAGTACCCCTGGGCACAGTGGTAAAAAATGCCGAAACGGGCGAAATGCTGGGCGAAATCACCCGTCATGGCCAGCGCCTCGTCCTCCTCCAAGGAGGGCACGGAGGCAAAGGAAACTGGCATTTTCGCTCTGCTACCCAGCAAGCGCCGGAATTTGCCACTGCCGGAGGCGAGGCACGGGAGCTCACCGCCGTACTGGAGCTCAAGGTGCTGGCCGATGTGGGCCTGGTGGGCTTTCCCAATGCGGGCAAATCCACCTTGCTCTCGGTACTCAGTGAGGCCAAGCCCAAAATTGCCGATTACCCTTTCACCACCCTCGTGCCCAACCTGGGAATTGTCAGGTACCGCGACCACCGCTCTTTCGTCATGGCCGACATCCCCGGAATCATAGAAGGCGCGCACCTGGGCAAAGGGCTCGGCAGCCAGTTTTTGCGCCATATTGAACGCAACAGCGTATTGCTCTTTATGGTTCCCGTAGATGCTGATGATATCAAAAAGGAATACGATATTTTGCTCGAAGAGCTGCAGCGCTACAACCCGGAACTCATGCACAAGGACCGCCTGCTGGCCCTGACCAAAAGCGACCTCATTGATGAAGAGCTGGAAAGGGAAATCAGGGAAAGCCTTCCCGGGCTGCAGCCCGTGTTTATCTCTTCGGTGGCCCAAAAGGGACTGCAGGAATTAAAAGACAAGCTCTGGCAGTTGCTCCAGCAATACCAACCCAATACCAGCTACTAATACTTCTGGCAGGAACAAGTGTAAAAAGAATGTAATGGTTTTATATCAAACTCA
The DNA here is from genome assembly GCA_003696835.1 of Bacteroidota bacterium. Classification (GTDB taxonomy): domain Bacteria; phylum Bacteroidota; class Bacteroidia; order J057; family J057; genus J057. Next base: position 2,716 of record RFHT01000421.1, on the reverse strand, counting down.
TACCCTCGACAATGGTCTGAAAATTCTCATTCATGAAGACCATGCCATACCCAAAGCCGTGGTGGACATCCTCTACCGCGTGGGGTCCAAGGATGAGGAGCCTCATCGCACCGGTTTTGCCCACCTCTTTGAGCACCTCATGTTTGAAGGCAGCAAACACATTCCCAATTACGACCGGCCCCTGCAGCGGGTGGGGGGGAAAACAACGCCTTTACTACCTCTGATATCACCAACTATTACCTCTCTGTGCCCTCCAATCAGCTGGAAACTGCTTTCTGGCTGGAATCGGACCGCATGCTGGAGCTGAATTTTTCGCAGGAAAAACTGGACATCCAAAAAAGTGTGGTCATTGAGGAGTTTAAGCAGCGCTACCTCAACCAGCCTTATGGCGATGCCCATCTCAAACTGAGGCAGCTGCACTTTCAGGTGCACCCCTACCAGTGGGCCACCATCGGCAAGGAAATCAGCCACATAGAAGAAGCTACCCTGGACGAAGTGCGCGAATTTTTCTTTGGCTACTATGCCCCCAACAACGCTACATTGGTGGTAGCCGGGGACGTAGAACCTGCCCGGGTGCTCGAACTGGCCCATAAATGGTTTGGCGACATTCCCCGCCGGAAACTTAAAAAACACCCCATTCCCCAGGAGCCTCCCCAAGGTGAAGCCCGCAGCATGCGCGTACAGGGCGATGTACCCCTGGAGGCGGTGTACAAAATGTACCACGTACCGGCCCACACCGAACGGGCCTATTACCTGACCGACATACTCACCGATATTCTGTCCAATGGGAAAAGCTCCCGATTGTTTCAGGTGATGGTCAAGGAAAAACAGCTTTCGCCTCAGGTAAATGCCTTCTCCTGGGGCATGCACGACCCCGGCGCTGTGTCCATTGACGGGCGCGTGGTCAAAGGCAAAACCATTGAAGCTTATGAAACGGCTTTGCAGGAAGTGCTCGACAGCCTGCAGGAGCTCACTGAAGAAGAGCTGCAGCGCGTCAAAAACAAGCTGGAAGCCACCTTTGTGATGCAGAAGACCACCATTCTGAACAAGGCCATGGGCCTGGCTATCAGCGACAGCCTGGGCGACCCCGCACTGGTGAATACCACGGCCGAAATATACCGCGCCATTAGCCTGGAGGAGGTAAAACAGGCTGCGGCTACCTACTTTGCTCCCTCCAATTGCTCTACCCTTTATTATTTACCCAAAAATCATGCGTGAACAACAATTACTTGACCGCTATACCCCTCCTGCTGCCGGCCCGCTGAAAAAAGTGAGCCTGCCACCCTACGAGCAGACTGCGCTGGACAATGGGTTGCCTGTTTACCTGCTGCCCTACGGCACAGCCGAGGTGGTGCAGCTCCAAATGGTATATCGCGCGGGTACGGGCTATCAGCCCCGGGCCGGCCTGGCCAGCTATACCGCACGCATGATGCAGGAAGGCACCCGCCGGCACAGCAGCCTGGAAATTGCCCAGAAGCTGGATGAATACGGCGCCTGGCTGGGCAACGACACCACCGAGCAGGCCCTGGCCATGACCCTCACCACCCTTTCCTCCCACCTTGAAAAGGTACTTCCACTTTTTCAGGAGGTGTTGGAGTCGCCGGCTTTTCCAGAGCGGGAGTTTGACCTCATGAAGGCCCGCAACCTGCAAAAGCTGCAAGTGCAGGAAATGAAAACCTCTTTTCAGGCACGCCGTTATTTTGGCCATTATTTATTTGGCAAAAACCACCCCTATGGCATGCACCTGGGCCGCGAGGAGCTGATGACGCTGGATTTGCCCCAAATTATTCAATACTATCAGCAATATGTTCATGCGGGAAATGCCGCCTTGCTGGTGGTAGGCAATTTTGAAGAAGCTCCCCTCATGCAGCAGCTCAACCAGTTGTTTGGCCAACAACCCATGCCGGACACCCCAGCACCGGTCTCCCAGGTGCTCAGGGCCGAACTGGTAAGCCAAAATGGGCGCCGATACCACCAACTGCCGGGCATGCAGGCTACCCTGCGGCTGGGGCACCTGGGCTTCAGGCGCGAACATCCCGACTACTACCCCATGCAGGTGGTCAATACCATACTAGGAGGCTATTTTGGCTCCCGCCTCATGAAAAACATACGCGAGGAAAAAGGCTACACCTACGGCATCTACTCGGCCTGGGTGTCCCTTAAGTATCACGGCTTTCTGGTCGTACAAACGGATGTGGGCAACGAATATATCGAAGCTACCATTTCCGAAGTGAAAAAGGAAATGCAGGCCCTCAGACAGCAGCCCGTGCCGCCTGATGAGCTGGAGCTGGTAAAAAACTACCTGCTGGGCAAAAGCATCAGCCAGCGCGAAACGCCTTTTCAGATGGCCGAAATTTTGCGCGCCTCGGTGATGAACGGCATTTCTTTTGAAGAAATGGACCGCAAATTTGAGATTTTTCAGCAAATATCCGCTGAGGACATCCTGGCGCTTTCCCAAAAGTACCTTCAGCCCGATTCCCTGCTGGAAGTGGTGGTGGGGGAAATGAAGTAAAGAACGTGAGTTCGGGATATTAAGCCTTGATTATCAATCGTTTATCTTTGATACGAATTTCGCAACTATTCAGCACCCTCAGGGTGAAAAAAAACAATAACAATTGTTGTAAGTTGTTCATTCTCAATGACTTGTGTTAACCACCCCCAGCCCCTCCTTGAAAATGCTACGGTTCCCCCACAAGTATTTTTTCTATTGGATTTT
>RFHT01000420.1 GCA_003696835.1 Bacteroidota bacterium | reverse complement strand
GCGCATGGGCCTAAGGAGGGGAGTTGAAGGTTCGCAGGCGGCTGCGCCGCCTGCCCCGGAGAACTCTCCTCCTTTTCAAGGAGGAGTTGGAGGTGGTTAGTACAAGTCATTGAAAATGAACAGCTTACAACAATTTTTTTACCCTGTGGGTGTTGAATAGTTACGAAATTCGTATCAAAGATAAACGATTGATAATCAGGGCCTAATATCCCGAACTCACGTTATTCTACTGCTTAGGGGAACAAGCTGGTACCGGTTAAGATATTTATTGGAAGTGTTATTACTAAGGATTACAGCAGGCCGACGTTTTCGTATTTCACTGCCGATGGAGGGATCAAAATTTATCTACCATACTTCAGCCCTTCTTTTCATAAATCTTCGTGATTAAGCACTCCCTCAATCCACTCCGTGGCTTCAGCTTCACGAAGCGTGTCGGCTGCCATAGCAGCATATTCGGCTTCTAGCTTTTCCTTGTAGGACAAATTTTGTTCAATCGGCTGATCAAGATTTTTGCTTATCAAGGTAAATAGCATGCGCAAACGCTTTCCGGAAAGTTGATCAATTCGGCGAAAAAGCGTTAATTTCAATTCAGCATCAGTCATAACCATTCTATTTTTTTGATTAAAAATCCGAATTCCAGCTTATTTTGCTAAATGATGGGCCGTTTTTTGTGTGCATATCTTGTTTTCATCATTCCCCCTTCCTTAAAACCTCAGCACCTTCATGCGCAGGTTGGCCGGGCTGCCGACTGTGCCGGGGGCACCGTATTGCTCGCCCAATTTCAGCCAGAAGGCCACGGGCAGGGAGGCTTCGGCTTTCAATTCCAGGCGGCAGAGGTAGGAGTAGCCCGTAGGGTTTTCGAGGGCGTATGCAGGTAAAAAGGCCGGGCTTACCTGCGGACAGTGTGGCCTGGCTGGAAGCGGCAACTGCAGGGCAGACCTGCCAGCCAGGCTTTCAGGCCGGTAAGGGGGGGTGCCAAGGGTGAGCTTGGCAATGGTCGGATACAGCTGGTGAGTAGCTTGCACCTGGGGCCGTGCATAGTCCGAAGGGCTGAGGTAGAGCTTTTGGGCATAGCCCATACCGCTACTCCCGGCTGCCAGCATTAGAAAAACCCACAATTTTTTCAGCATTTTTGCTAATTTTGACCCAATATACAAAAATCCGGGCAGGCCAACTGTAGCTCGTGCGACAAGCCCGCCTTTCCCGGCAGTTTTTTAGCCAAGATGCGTTTATGAGTAAACTCCTTCTCATTCGCCACGGGCAGGCTTCGTTTATGTCCGATGATTACGACCAGCTTTCGCCCCTGGGCATACAGCAGTCCAGGGTGCTGGGCGAGTGGATGGCCGCAGAAGGCCTGCGCTTCGACCGGGTGTACATGGGCCCCATGAAGCGCCACCTGCAAACCCACGATGAAGCGGCCGCTGTTTATGAACAGCGCCAACTGCCCTGGCCAACGCCGGAAAGCATAGCCGAGTTTGAAGAACACCACGGCCCTCAGGTAACAGGCTATATGCTGCCTCGTTTGATAGAGCAGCAAGCTGCCTTTCGGCAGTATGCCCAGAAGCTGAACGGCCTGCCACCCCACAGAAAACACCTGCTGCTTTACCGTCGCATTACCCAACTGTGGGCAAGAGGCGAGCTGAAAGAAGCCGACGAGCGATTTGAAAGCTGGCAGGCCTTTCGCCAGCGGGTAGAGCAGGGCATGCGCAAGGTGCTGCAGGCCAATCAGGGGGGCAAAACCGTGGCCATTTTCACCTCCGGCGGCCCGGTGGCCGCCGCCGTGGGCTTTGCCCTGGGCCTGCGCCATGAACAGGTGATGGAGTTGAGCTGGGCCGTACAGAATACGGCCACCAGCGAATTCCTCTTCTCCGGCGACCAGATTTCCCTGCAAAACTTCAATGTACTGACGCACCTTCCCAAAGCGGAAATGAAAACTTTTGTGTAAGCTGATGTTTTCTTCAACTCCAAATTGCTGCTTATGTCCACACCATGGCTCGACCAGACTGAAAAAGTAAGAGCAGGGGAAGAATTGCCCCTCGAAGCCCTTTCGCACTACCTGCATGCCCGTCTGGGCCTGGAGGGCGAAGTAGAGGTAGAACAATTCCCCAAAGGCCACTCCAATCTCACCTACCTCATCCGAATGGATGGCCGGCAGATGGTGCTGCGCCGCCCTCCCTTTGGGGCCAACATCAAATCGGGCCACGACATGTCGCGCGAATACCGCGTACTTTCGGGCCTCATCAGCCAGTACCCCAAAGTGCCCCGTCCCCTCCTTTTTTGTGAGGATGAGGCGGTAATAGGTGCGCCCTTTTACATCATGGAACGGGTGGAAGGCGTGATTTTGCGGGCCAGTATGCCCAAAGAAATGATACCAGCACCGGAGGTGATGGCGGGCATTGCCCGGGGCTTGATCAGTACCTTTGTAGAACTGCATGCCGTGGACTACCAGGCGGCAGGGCTGGGAGAACTGGGGCGCCCCCAGGGCTATGTAGAGCGCCAGATAAATGGCTGGATAGGCCGCTACGAAAAAGCCAAAACCGACCAAATAGCCGAAATGGAGCAGGTGGGCAAATGGCTGGCGGCCCACCTGCCGCCCGAAAGCGGCACCGCCCTCATTCACAACGACTACAAATACGACAATGTAATGCTGGATGCTGCCGACTGGCAGCAGGTAGTGGCCATACTCGACTGGGAAATGGCCACCCTGGGCGATCCCCTCATGGACCTGGGCACCAGCCTGGGCTACTGGATGGACCCCGAAGACCCACCCCAGATCCGCCAGCTGGCCCTGAGCCCCACCACCTTGCCCGGCAACCCCCGCAGGCTGGAAGTAGCCGAGCAGTATGCACGCCTCAGCGGTCGCAATATCGACCACCTGGTGTTTTACTACGCCTATGGCTTGTACAAAATCGCCGTGATTGTGCAGCAAATTTACTACCGATATAAAAAGGGCTATACCCGCGATCCCCGCTTTGCCGGGCTGGTGCATGCCGTGCAGGGCTGTGCCCTCATGGCCTGGCAGGCCATTCAGAAAGAGCGCATCGACCGCTTGTTTTAGCTGTCAGCAGATATACCGGCTGGGTAGATGCTCATGCCGTTTGGGCTTTTCACTCCCCCCAAGACTGCTTTGCCCGGAGCATGGCAATAGGCTGTAGAAGAGAAAGATTAGGAGGACATTTTTTGGAGTTATCGGAAAATCCACTTATATTTTGCTCTAAATCAAAAGTTTACCTACTATTTGTTTAACCAAAATCCAATTCTATGAAAGACCTCAACATCAACCACCTCGCAGTATGGAGCTGTGTCATCCTGCTGCATGCACTTGGATTTTTGTGGTATGGCCCCCTCTTTGGCGATACCTGGATGAACCTCGTTAACCTGGACCAGGCCGCAGTGGAAGCCAATCCTCCCGGAGCTGCTGAGTGGATCAGTAACTTCATTGCCACAGTGATTCCCGTGTACGTGCTGGCCTGGCTGTTTGCCAAGATGGGCGTGAAAACTGCCCTGCAAGGTGCAGCCATAGGGGTGCTGATCGCCTTTAGCTTCGTGTTTCTTTCGAGAATGACCAGTAACCTTTTTGCTCAAAACCCCTATGGCCTGACCTGGATCAATGGCGGTTTTGACCTGGTGGCCCTGGGGCTTTCCGGCCTCATTTTGGGCGCCTGGCAGAAGAAAGGTGTTAAGGCTGCTGAACAGGAAACGGTATCTGCTTAGGAAGATTCAGAAAAGTTTTCCAATTTAGCATTCCACAGCCGGGTAAGTCCCCTTGCCTAGCTGTGGTTTTGTCATTTGGGGTATGCGGACATGCTGTCCTGGACCCCTAAACCGTGATTGTCATGGCCCTAAGCCGCTTTACCAACCTGCTGATTGCTCTGGTTGCCATTGTGTTTATCCTCATGGTAACCAAGACCTATCTGCTGCCCTTTATCATTGCCTTGCTCATTTGGTATTTTATCTACCAGGCACGGGCCTTTTTGAGAAAAAGCGAGCTGGTGCGCAGCCGCTTCCCCACCTGGGCACAAAATGCCCTGGTGTTTGCCCTCAGCTTCCTCATACTTGGGCTTGCAGCGCGGGTATTGGGTGAGAATATTCAGGAGTTTAGCAAAGTGCTGCCCACCTACGATGCCAATATTCAGAAAATCAATACCGCCATTAATCAATACCTCAACATCGACATCATGGCCAATGCCAGGGCCTATGTGGGCAACCTCAACCTGACGGCAGTGGTGCAGCCCATTTTACAGGAGCTGAGCTCTACCCTGGCCAGTGGCTTTATGATTTTGCTTTACACGGTGTTTATCCTGCTGGAGGAGCGCAGGTTTCACCAAAAATTTCTCCAAATATTTGCCACCGAAGACCAGTTCCGGAATGTAAACAGCCTGATACGCAAAATAGATGATACCTTTAGCCGCTACATCATCCTCAAAACCTTTGTGAGCTTGCTTACGGCGGTGCTCAGCTTTGTGGTCTTGCTCATCATAGGGGTGGATGCACCTGCCTTGTGGGCCTTTATTATTTTTCTGCTCAACTACATCCCCAGCATTGGGTCGCTCATTGCCACAGCCTTTCCGGCGGTGGTGGCCATGCTGCAGAACGGCCATGTGGGGCCTGGCCTTTGGGTGCTCTTTGGCGTGGGAACCATACAGGTACTGGTGGGCAATGTGCTGGAGCCCCGCCTCATGGGCGACTCCCTCAACATCAGCCCCCTGGTGGTGATCATTTCCCTCATCGTTTGGGGGGCGATATGGGGCGTGATGGGCATGGTGCTCAGCGTGCCCATTACGGTGATGATCATTGCCATACTGGCACAATTCCCCTCTACCAAAAGTGTGGCCATCCTCCTCTCCGGCACCGGGCAGGTGGACCTGGAAACAAGCAGCGATTCCCCCCAGCAAAATGAAGAACAACCCGAAACAGAAGGGTAGGAGGAGATGCAGGATGCAAGCGGTCGGATGCAGGATGCAAGTGGCAGGTTGCAAGATGCAAGATGCAAGATGCAAGATGCAGGATGCAAGTGGCAGGTTGCAAGATGCAAGATGCAAGATGCAAGATGCAAGATGCAAGATGCAAGTGGCAGGTTGCAAGATGCAAGTGGCAAGATGCAAGTGGCAGGTTGCAAGGTGCAAGATATCTTGT
>RFHT01000048.1 GCA_003696835.1 Bacteroidota bacterium | reverse complement strand
TGGGGTCATCCTGTTACGCCTGCTTCTACGGGCACGACCAATATGTCTCCCGTCATTTCTTCCGGAGGCGCAAGGCCCATCAGCTCCAGGATGGTGGGGGCCAGGTCGCCCAGCTTGCCCACCTGGTCTTTGAGCAGATAGTGTTGCTCCGGATCAATGAGGATAAGAGGAACCAGGGCAGTGGTGTGGGCAGTGTTCGGGCTGCCATCGGGGTTGCGCATGCGGTCGGCATTGCCGTGGTCAGCTGTAATGAGGCAAATATAGCCTTCCTCTTTGGCAGCTTCTGCCACAGCATGGGTACAGGCATCCACGGTTTCGCAGGCTTTTACTGCTGCCTCAAATACCCCGGTATGGCCCACCATGTCGGGATTGGCAAAGTTCAGGCAAATGAAATCCGGATGGTCTGCCCGGATGATTTCGATGACCTTTTGCTCAATTTCACTAGCACTCATCTCTGGCTGCAGGTCATAAGTAGGCACCTTAGGCGAAGGACACATGACATAGCGCTCTCCTTCCATGGGCTCCTCTCTGCCGCCATTGAAAAAGAAGGTTACATGCGGGTATTTTTCCGTTTCGGCTATGCGGAGCTGGGTGGCACCATGCCGGGAAAGAAACTCGCCCAGTCCATTGACAATAGCTTCCTTTTCATATAATACATGTACCCCCTTAAAGGAGTCGTCATAGCGGGTCATGGTGGTATAATACAGTTGGAGGGTATGCATGCCTTCCTCGGGCATATCCTGCTGGGTAAGTACCGTAGTGAGCTGGCGCCCGCGGTCGGTGCGAAAATTGAAAAACAGCACCGCATCGCCCTGCTGCAGGCAGGCTACGGGCTTGCCGTTTTCGACGATTACGGCTGGCTCCATAAACTCATCGGTAATGCCCTCCTGGTAGGAGTGCTGTACAGCTGCTTCGGCCGTTTCAAATTCCCGGCCCTTGCCGTGCACCAGCAGCTCATACGCTTTTTTGATCCGTGGCCAGCGCTTGTCGCGGTCCATGGCATAATAGCGCCCAATGAGGGAAGCAATCTTACCAGTCTGGTATTGCTTCATGGCCGCTTCCAACTGGCGCACATACTCCAGCCCGCCGTGGGGGTCGGTGTCGCGCCCGTCCATAAAGGCGTGAACATACACGGCAGGAAGGTTTTCTCCGGACAAAATATTTAATAAACCCGTAAGATGGTGTATACTACTATGTACACCCCCATCGGAAAGCAGGCCCATCAAATGCAACGGACGACCCTGTGTGCGGCAATAATCCAGCAGTTGCTGAAAACGGGGGTTCTGTTTGATGTTACCCGAGGATATTTCCTGGTTGATGCGCACCAGGTCCTGATATACCACCCGGCCTGCACCTATGTTGGTGTGCCCCACTTCGGAGTTGCCCATTTGCCCCTCGGGCAGGCCAACGGCCAGCCCCGACGCATTCAGCTTGCTGAAGGGGTAAGCCTTTACGGCATGGTCGTAGAAAGGGGTATCGGCAGCGTCTATGGCACTGCTGGCGGGATCATCGGCTATCCCCCAGCCATCCATGATGATGAGGATTAATTTTTTCATGCTGCAAAAGTACAAGATTTCACAAAAATAGCTACCCCTATTTTCAGGCCCCGGGCCCGGGGCCCTGCTTTAAAACGATAAAATGAACCGCTTTACGATTCTGGCATGATTTATGGTTTAAATCTAGGACAGGATATCACAAGATTCGGAAAGTATGAGACATCTGTATATAATCGCTCTGATAACTTGCCTTGTAAGCATTGCAGGCACAGCCCGGGCCCAGGGGGGCACCTCCAAAGAGGTTGCCAACGCGGTCTCGGAATGTTTCTTGGCCAGCTCTGCTGACAGGCTTGCTCCCCATCTCAGTTCGTCAGTAGAAATTAACCAAGATGGCGCAAGAAAAGTATATACCGCCACCCAGGCCAAATTTGTTTTGAAGAAATTTTTTACTCAAAATGTTTGTACTTCTTTTCATATCAAAAATGAAGGATATAGCGCAGGTATGTATTATGTAAGGGCCGACTACCGGGGAAATACTTCCTATTGGGTCAGTTATTTCATTAAAGGAACCCAGTTAGTGAAAATAAAAATTGAATCTCAATAAAGCTACTCCTTCAAATAGCTCACATTCGATTTCACATTTATACCCAAAGTTAAAAACGGCAAGCTGCAGCTTGCCGTTTTTTTTATTTAACGTTATCATGGCTATGTTCGACTTTTTACAAAAAAAAACCCAGGGGACTCAAATCCCGAATTTCGAGATGAATCAACCCTGGTGCTCGTTCTTTTAATCTACAGGAATCTCTTCCTGCTGGTATCACAAAGAGCAAAATCCAGGCCAGAACGCGCAAAGACTTGCAGCTTTTATAAAAAAATGAATAAAATGTAGTATTAAACCTTTTAAACGCCCATTTAAAAAATGAAATACACAAGGTAAGAAACAAAAATAAAATACGAAATGGGCATCTATATACTGATTTCAAAACTTGACTAACTTAAAAATATTGAAATCTGAGAATAAAATTCCCAATTTGATAGGCTGAAGCAGAGAGAGATAGCTTCTTTTTGGCGACAAGGAAGTGCAGCACTCAAATGCCCGGAATGGAATCCCCTGGCTGTATTTCTTTTCCTTCCCATCTGGCCATGCCGGGTTCATATTCGAGTATGCGGTGTTTGCTGCCCGGGGCGGGCAGGCGGTTGGTGGCAGGCAAAAAAGTGAGCAATTCTTCCATCACCTGCTGGTATGCGGGCTTCTCAGCCAGGTTGTTCCATTCATGGGGGTCGGTTTTCAGCTGGTAGAGCTCCCGACTGCCGTCGGCATACTGTATGAGGCGCCAATGTTGGCTGCGGATGCTGTGGTTGTCGTGGTTGTGGGTGGTGATGGCCGGCCAGGGCCGGGGCGTATCGGGCTGCTGTAGTTGTGGCAGCAGGCTGTGGCCTTCCAGTCCGGGCCGCTCCGGCAGGCCGCACAGCTCGCTGAGGGTGGGGTAGAGGTCGAGCAACTCCACCGGCTGCTGGCAGCGGGCTCCCCTGCCAATACCAGGCCCGGCAAAAATGAGCGGCACATGGGTAGAGCGTTCCCACAGGGAATTTTTCCCGCTGATGCCCTTTTCACCCAGGTGATAGCCGTGATCCGACCACAGTACCACAATGGTGTTCTCGGCCAGGCCGCTGGCTTGCAGGGCCTGCAGGACGCGCCCTACCTGGCTGTCCACAAAGCTGATGGAAGCCAGGTAAGCCCGCACCAGGGGGCTGAGCTGCCGGGCTTCACGCAGCCATTTGAGCCGGGGCTCGGGCAAATCCCAGTGCAGGTACCAGGAAAACAGCGGGGTGTCGTCCCGGTCGGTATCCAGTATGGGGGGCAGTTGGAGCTGGTCTTCGGGATAGAGGTCAAACCATTGTTGGGTGGCGTAGCAGGGAACATGGGGTAAAAAAAAGCCCACTGAAAGGAAAAAGGGCTGCCGGGGCGATTCCCTTAATTGCTCCACTGCCCAACTTGCCACCTGCCAGTCGCCTTTGTCTTCGTCGCGGTGGGGGAAACTGCCCCAGTCCATGAGGGGGTGGTTTCCCCCGGGGGTCCAGCCCACAATTTTTTGGGCTGGTCTGGCTCCTACCGAAGCTCCGGGTCCCAGCACGTCAAATTCGGCATCGCTTTGCTTACGCCCGTAACCGCCGTGGTAAATTTTTCCGGCCGAATAGGTGCGGTATCCGTGCATGCGAAAGTGTTGGGGCAGGCTCACCCAATCTTTCCATTCATCCACCTCCCGGAACCAGGGCGCCAGGCCGTAAATGCCCGTAGTGGAAGGCCGCAGCCCCGTCATGAGGCTGGTGCGAGAAGGGTTGCACAAGGGCGCCTGGGCATGGGCATTGGTGAACAGGGTGCCCCGTGCAGCCAGGCTGTCGATGTAGGGCGTGGATAC
>RFHT01000419.1 GCA_003696835.1 Bacteroidota bacterium | reverse complement strand
GAGACCTCTCAGCCGCCTGATTCTCCCTCAAATGACCGAAAATTTACGAACCTTATGTACTTTTGGGTGCATAAGGTTTTGTTTATGTCGTAAAATTTCAACAAAGCATTACGGTTTTCAAAATTTTTAATATCTTTGCTGTTATTAGTTCTTCATAATTCCATAGCTTTAGTTAACAAAGATTGAGGGTTAGTTTCTGCGGAAGCTAACCTTATTTTTTTTGCCCCCAAGTCTTGCTTCTTTATTAGCAAAACACTATTTTTATCCATCGAATTAATGTTTAAACATTGATTAATCTCACCTTTTAACCCCAATCTTATGACCTATTTGGAAAAAGCCCAGGACATCTACAACAAGGTATTCAATGGCCAGCTGCTGGATGCTTTTGAGCAGTATTACCACGAGGATGTGGTGATGATAGAAGCCACAGGTGAAAGAAGGAAGGGAAAAGAAACCAACCGCAAAGCCGAGCAGGCTTTTCTTGAAAGTGTAGAAGCCTGGCACGACGGCGGAGTGGTGGCCATTACCTCCAATGAGGAAGCGGGCATTACCATGGTAGAAAGCTGGATGGACATTACCTCCAAAGCTTACGGAAGGATGAAAATGGAACAGATCGCCAGGCAAAAATGGCAGGGCGACCAGATCATTGAAGAACGCTTTTATTACAATGCAAATGCGTAAACTACACAGCCCGACCTAATACATTGGGGCTATATGAGCCCCATTTTTTATGGGCTCAACTGAGCCGCTTGCGATAGTTCCACACGGCCAGGGCGTTGATTACCAGTGCATAGCCGGCCATTACGCCCACGTGCCATTGTATGTCGTTAAAACTGGCTCCTTTGAGCATTACCATGCGAATGACTTCTATGAAATAGCGTATGGGATTGAGGTAGGTAATTTGCTGGGCCCAGCCCGGCATGTTCTCAATGGCGGTAAACATGCCGCTCATCAGCACAAAGATCATCATGATAAACCAGGATACAAACATGGCCTGCTGCTGGGTTTCGGTAATGGTGGAAATAAAGAGGCCGATGCCCAGTACCACCAGCAGGTACAAACCTGCAAACCCAAACAACAGCCACAGGCTTCCCACGAAGGGGATATCGTACAGCAATTTGGCGATTACCAGGCCAAAAGCCAGCTCAAAGAGCGCAATGATCCAGAAGGGCATGAGTTTACCCACTATGAACTGATACTTGCGAATGGGCGTTACGTTGATTTGCTCAATGGTACCCAATTCTTTTTCCCGCACAATGTTCATAGAGGAGAGAAAGGAGCCGATAAGGGTAACCAGCAGGGCCAGAATGCCGGGCACCATGAAGGTTTTATAGTCGAGGTGGGGATTAAACCAGTTGGAAAAGGTAATGTCCAGTTTTGCGGGCCGCCCTCCGGCAGTGGGCAAGGCGGGCAGGCGCTGCTCGCTGAGCAGTTGCACGTTCATTCCCCCTATCACCGCCTGGGCATAAGCGGTGCCCAGGCCAGCCTTTACCCCATCAACCGCATTGGCCAGCAGCTGAATGCCGGCCGAACCTTCCCGCATCAGATCCCGCTCAAAATTGGAGGGTACCTCCAGCAGTATATCGGCCTGATCGCGCATCAGGGCCGCCTCCCCTGCTCTTTTGTCAAATCCGGTGCCCGTAATTTCAAAATAAGAGGAAGCCTCAAATTTGCTGTACAGCAGACGGGAGGAGGCAGACAGGTCGTGGTCCACCCAATACAGCTTCAGACCTTTTATTTCATAGGTAGCAGCATTGGCCAGGATAATGAGCTGTACAATAGGCACCACGAAAATGAGGGGCAGTATGGCCCTGTTGCGAAAAATTTGGCGGAATTCTTTGAAGAGCAAAAACCGTATGGTGCGCATAAGTCTTATGGTTTATTCCAGGCGGATTTTGAATTTTTTCACACTGATGAGGATAAACAAACAGGTAAAGCCCACCAATATGAGACTTTCCTTCCACAATATGTCCAGTCCGGCGCCCTTGAGCATCATGCCCCTGACGATGGTAATGAAATACCTCGCAGGAATAACATGCGAAATCCACTGCAGAATTTCAGGCATATTTTCAATGGGAAAAATGAAGCCCGAAAGCAGGATAGTAGGCAGCATCAGGGCAAAGAGGGACGCCATGAGGGCTACTTGCTGAGTGCTGGCCACAGTGGATATCAAGATCCCCAATGAAAGGGCCGTGATGATAAAGAGCACACTTTCCCCTATGAGCAGGGCCAGGTTGCCTTTTACAGGCACCTGAAATACGTAGTAGCTCAGGGCCAGAATGATAAGGGCATTGAGCAGGGAGAGCAAAATGTAGGGGGTTACTTTGCCTAGTATAATCTGGGCAGGCTGCATGGGAGAGGCCAGCAACACTTCCATGGTACCCAATTCTTTCTCTCTGGTGATTGAGATGGAGGTCATCATGGCAGAGAGCAGCATGAGAATAATGGTAATGATACCCGGCACGAAAAAGAATACGCTTTTTAGCTCAGGATTGTAATACATGCGTGAGCGGGTCGTAATACTGGCAGGCAGGGCCTGCTGCTGGTTGAGTTCCTGCTGAAAGTCCATCACAATGGCAGCCGTGTAATTTTGCAGGGTGGTGGCAGTGTTGGGGTCAGTGGCATCGAGTATGAGCTGGATGTGGGCCTGCTGCTCTTTTTGCAGCTTGCCGGCAAAGCCGGACTCAAATACGATAACTTCTTTCACCTGTCCGGCCTGAAAAATGCGCGCTATATCTGCCTGGGATTGCAGGTTTTCTTCCAGCAAAAAATAGTCGGTAGCCAGCAGCCGCTGAGTGAGGGCACGGGTAACTTCATCCTTGGAGTGATCCAGAATAGCGATTTTGGCCTCATTAATTTCATTGGTAATGGCAAAACCAAAGAGCAATACCTGCACAATGGGAATACCCAGCAAAATGACCAGGGTACGGGTATCTCGCAGTATGTGGTAAATCTCTTTTTTTACAAATCCACTGAAACGCTTCATGGTTTTTCCGTTTTGGTTGGTCTCAACATGACCGGCTATTTCATTTTGCTGTTTTGCCGGCCGGGCGGGCCAATTGTACAAAAACTTCATCCATGCTACCGGCTCCATAAGCCTTTTTCAGGGCTGCAGGGGTGTCCAGGGCTTCTATTCGCCCATCCACCATGATGGATACCCGGTCGCAATACTCTGCTTCATCCATGTAGTGCGTAGTTACAAATACCGTTACCCCCCTGTGGGCAGCCTCATAAATGAGGTCCCAGAATTGTCGCCGGGTGATGGGGTCCACCCCTCCAGTGGGTTCATCGAGAAAAACGATCTGGGGATCGTGCAAAATGGCCACTGAAAAGGCCAGTTTTTGCTTCCAGCCCAGGGGCAAATCGCGGATGAGGGTATGGCTGCTGCTTTCCAGGTCCAACTCCTCAAGCATCTGAGTGGTTTTTGCCTGTAAAGCCTTTGGACTCAGGCCATATATGCCTCCATAAAAATGGATGTTTTCCCTCACCGTCAAATCCTGATAAAGAGAAAAGCGCTGACTCATATAGCCGATGTGCCGCTTTACCTGATCGGCCTGCTTTTTCACATCGTAACCCGCTACGTAGGCCCTGCCTGCTGAGGGAGCCAGCAGGCCGCACAGCATGCGAATGGCCGTGGTCTTGCCGGCACCGTTGGCACCGAGAAAGCCAAATATTTCTCCCCGCTCAACGGCAAAGCTGATGTTGTCCACGGCTACAAAGCTGCCAAAACGCCGAGTGAGGGAGTTTACTTCAATGGGAGGTTTCATGTCGTTGCATTAAGGCCATAAAACAATCTTCCACGCCTGCCTGAATAGGCTCAATTTGTGCATCTTTCACCCCCTGCCCTTCCAGATAGGTCAGCAAGCTCTCCGGAGCAAAGGCGCCTCTTTGGTCGGTATAGTGAATGCTGTCGCCAAATGAAAAGGCCGAATGGGCATAGGGATAACTCCTGAGGCTTTTCAGCAAATGGTATTTGTCGGCTGCACGTACGGCATAAAGCGGGCGCTCAAATTGGCTTACGATTCCCCCGGGGCTGTCCACTGCCAGTATGTTGCCCTTCTGTATGAGGGCAATGCGGTCGCATAGCCCCGCTTCGTCCATGTAGGGAGTAGAAACCAGTATGGTGATGCCGTGTGCCTTGAGGTTTTGCAGCATTCCCCAAAATTCCCTTCGCGAAACGGCATCCACTCCGGTTGTAGGCTCATCGAGGAAAAGTACCTTGGGCCGGTGAATCAGGGCGCAGGAAAGGGCCAGCTTTTGCTTCATGCCACCGGAAAGGGCTCCGGCCTTGCGATCTTTGAAAGGTTCTATCTGGCTGTATATTTCCCGTACCAGCTCGTAGTTTTCCTGCAGGGTGGTACCAAAAATAGTGGCAAACAGGCTTATGTTTTCTTCCACACTCAAATCGTAGTAGAGGGAAAACCTTCCGGGCATGTAGCCCATATTGCGCCGGATAAAACGGTAATGCTTTACCACATCTTTTCCCAGTACACTGGCAGTGCCTTCGGTGGGCAACAAGAGAGTAGCCAGGATGCGTATCAGGGAGGTTTTGCCGGCCCCGTCAGGCCCGATCAGCCCAAAGAGCTCGCCCGGGGCTATGCTCAGGTCCACGGATTGCAGGGCCTGCAGCTCGCCATAGTGCTTGGAAAGACCAGATATTTGGATGGCTGGATTCATATCTGCATTACATGAGGGGGTTAAATATGCTGGCGCTATTCTGCCGGGGCATCATCAGCTGAAAAGCGCACCTCACCCGGCATTCCGATTTTCAGGCTTCCATCGTTTTGCACCTTTATTTTTATGGCATACACCATGTTCACCCGGGCCTCTTTGGTTTGGATCACCTTGGGGGTAAACTCAGCCTCAGAGGCTATCCACACGATGGTGCCCTTCATGCGCCGGTAGTTCTGCTCGTCCTGGTCGATGAGTACCTCCACCTGCTGGCCGGTTTTAATCAGGGGCAACTGCCTGCCTGAAATATAGGCTCTGAGAAACATAGTTCGGGTGTCGGCAATTTTGTAAAGAGGCTTGCCAAAAACCGCCACTTCGGAAGGCTCAGCATAATGGGCCAGCACCTGGCCGTCTATGGGGTTGATGATAAAGCTTTTGTGAATCTGGTCTTCGATTTGTTCAATCTGTGTACGCAGCGGGGCTACTTCGCTGCTGATTCCCCTATTGGTGGTTTCCAGGGCTTTGATGCGGGCTTTCATCTGTTTGTCAACCACTTCTATCTGTCCGCTTATGTCGTCCAGTTGCTTGGGGGTGGCAGCTCCTTCGGCCAGCAGCTTTTCCAGACGGGCTTTCTCCCGGAGGAGGTTTTGTTTTTGCTCCAAATATACCTGCTGCTGGGTTTGCACATCCTGCCGTTTACTCAGGATAGCGGCAATGCTTGCCTGCAACTGTTTTTTCTTCAGGTGAAGTTGCAGGGTATCGATGTATCCCAGGGTATCCTGCTGGCTGAGCTGCCGGCCGTCTTCAATTTCGAAATGCATGATTTTTCCGTTTGCTTCGGCAGCAACCAGCACTTCCTTTGCCTCGAAGTTGCCGTAGGCATCTGAAAGCTCATTTCCGTTTTGGCAGGCCAGCAGGAAAATGAGCAAGCTGAAAAGAAAAAACTTATTCATGGTGATAAAAATTAGCGGGTTTTATTCATTGGCTCCCATGCGGATGCGAAGGGTTTCAAGTGCCTGCAGGTAAAGCAGGCGATGTATCTTTTGCTGTAGCTGTGCCTGGGAGAGTTGATGCAGCTCGATGAGGTAATCGGTAGGGGTAGTGGTGCCATTTTCTACCCCTGCTGCCATTCGCTTAACGATGGCCTGCTGCAGGCTAATCATGCGCTGGTCCAGCTCTATCTGACGCAGGTAAGAGGCTACGCGCTCCTGCTCACGTATCAGGCTGATGTGCAATTGCTGGTCGAAGTGAGCCAGGCGGGCATCGACTGCCTGCTGGTCCAGCTGGGCTATTTGTTTTTGGCGGCTGTGCTCCTTCCAGCTGGGTGGGCTCCACTGAAAGCTCACCCCCAGTTGGTAAAAGGGTTGGGTATTGGTTTCGAGAAAATTGAGCGGGTTGGGCTGGCCAATACCCCCATTGACAAAAGCGCCGAATTTGGGCAGGTATTTTACCCGGCTGAGTTGGAGACCCAGCTGAATTTTGTTTTTCTGCAGCTCAAATAATCGCTGTTCGGGCCGTTGTATTTCAGCAGTATGGGAGTCAAACGGCGCTTCCGGTGGGGGCAGCAGCACCACTTGCTGCATATCCTGGCGGCCGATCCATGCTCCCAGCATATTGAGGCTGGCCTGGCGGTCAGTAGCCAGTTGGTCGAGCTGCTGGTCAATTTTTACCAGTTCTTTTTCCAGCAGCTCTGCCTGGCTTTCCAATACAGTGCCATGCCGTATGCCTGCCCGTATCACCTTGAGCCGCTCCTGCAGGGCCAGGCGAGCCTCCTTCAGCACGTCGGCCCTGGCCTGCAGCATGAGCACGCCAAAGTATAGCTGGTTAATCACTTCGTGTATGGGATAGAGCTCTACTTCCAGTTGTTCCTGCTGCAGTTGTTGGTCCAGCGCATTCATCTCACGCCTGAGGCGGGTAGCTCCTCCGTCGTAAATGTTTTGGCTGATCCTTCCTGCCAGTTGGTACTGGAAATGGGGAATTTCGGGGAAGCCTTCGCCTGGAATGCCGATTTTGGGAAAGGTGACCACATCGGACAAATACACCATTTGCCCCTGCATGCTAAACTGCGGCAGCCATGCTGCCTTCAGGTTTTGGTCCTGAAGCTGCATTTTGGTGAGACTAAGCAGCTTCTGCTGCTGGAGCGGGCTCTGTGCCAGGGCCTTTTCGCGGCACTGCTGCAGGTAGAGGGTATCTCCCGTTGCGCGGGCCATGCCCCAGCAAACAAGCGCAACCAGAAGGGCAATTGTCGTTTTCATACCACAATTCGATTTTTTCGTTTAATCATATTAACCAAATAGTTAATTTGGTAGTAAAAAAATAGCGTTCACTCTCCCCCTTCTGCATCTTTGTTTTCAGCTTGCCCCTGAAGCAGACGGGCAAACAAAAGGGGAATAAAGGTCTTTCGGGCGCTCATCATTTTTTCAAACGCTTCCGAATCCAGCTCAAACAAGCCCATGACCATGGGCCTGGCCACAAAGGGAAAGACAATCATGGCAATGAGGCTAACAAATAGCTGACGAGCATCCAGCTCGCTTACCCCCTGCAGGTTCAGCTCGGCCTGTAGCTCTTCCACAAAGCGGGTAATGATGCGGGCAGGCTGAAAGGGATTTTTGCGTACCACTGTTTCCAGAAAATGCTCCTCATTTTGCTGAATTTCGTGTATGATAAAGCCGGGCAGGCGGGGATTTTTCTGCAACATATCCAGGTAAAACTCCACCAGCTGCCTGATTTTCGCTTCTGCTGACCCATTGCCGGAAATAATGGCTACAATACCGGGAAAAAATTGCTGTATGGCGTATTGGAAAACACGGTCAAATAGTTTCTGCTTTGAACGAAAATAATAATGCAGCATGGCTTTATTGATGGAAGCCCTGTCTGCTATGTCCTGCATCCTGGTGGCGGCAAAGCCCTTTTGCTGAAATATTTCAATGGCTGCTTCCAGTATGCGCGCTTCGGTTTTCTGGTCCTTGTTCAAAATAGGAATAGTAAAAACTATTAACTCAGTAGTTAAACTGTATAGTAAAAGTATATGGTTAATTTTAAAAATCCAAATATTAACAAAAAAAGATGGGCCCGGAGGCCCATCTGCACGAACATTTTCTTAATTTCTCAATGTATGGAAAAATCCCGCCTACTGCAGGTAGTTCATGGCTTTTTTGATCAGGCTTTGATCAATACCGACTTTTTCCATGGCCTTGAAGTCGTCAATACACACATCGCGGGCACTTTTGCCATCTATTTTTTGCCGGAGGAGATACTGGTAGGTTTTCTTGGCTTCGGCACTTCTGCCCACTGCCAGCAATACGTGGGCGCGCTTGACCTCCACGGCGGGGTCGCTGGTTTCATGTACCAGGGAAGCATCTATATAAGCTTCGGCATGCACTTGTTCTCCCTGCATCAGGGAGCACCAGGCCATGTAGGCGTATATTTCGGCCAGTTGTTGGTTGTATTTGGCTGGCTCTTTTTCTGCGAGCCCCTCTACGATTTGGGCAATGACGTGCAGCCTGTCCAGGGCAATGTCATATTCTCCCCATTTCAGCATGCCCCTGGCCAGGGCCCAGTAATAGCTAAGCAGTTGATTTTGGTCAAGCAGCGAACTGCCTGCAAAACGGGCATTGTACTGGTCTGCTTTTTTTAGGGCTTCCAGGCACTCTTCCCGGTTTTGGGTAATGACGTAAAGATGGGCAAGCTGATGGTATTGTTCAATCAGTTGTACCAAAAAATGGGAGTTTTCCTTCTCATTCATTTCTTCCAATAAATCAATGCTTAAAAAAAGCTGCTCCTCCGCCTTGCCATAGTCCTGGGCATACACATAGAAGTCGGCCCAGAGGCTTGCTATCATTGCCTGCTCAGGTATGAATACTTTGGGGTTGTCCTTATAGAGCCCTTCCCAGCATTCCTGAGCGGCAGCTAACTGCGCCAATGCAGCATTATATTCATCCAGCCTCATCAATGCCTCTATATGGTAAAAACTGGCTTCGAGCAGTTCTCCCCTTAAAATATCGGGGTCTTCTTTTTGCTGAGCACTGATTTTTTGAATAGTCTCATAGGCCCATGATTTTGCCTTTTCATAGTCTCCTTTGTACAAGGCAAATAAGGTACGGGCATTGAGCCAGTCGATATACAATCCTGTAGTGGGTTGATATTGGTCAATTAAGATATCTGCCTGCCTGAGAGCTTGCTGCGCCTCTTCCCACTTGCCAAGACGGACACTACACCGTAGGATGTTGACAAAAGTTCGCAACATGGCCTGGCGCTGCTCAAAAGATAAGTTATCACCAGACTCAGGGTAAGCAGTTGAAAGAATATGGAGCACCTCCAGGGCTTTTTCAAACTTGTTCTGAGCAACATACAACTCTGCCTTGAGGTTGAGCAGGTTTTGGCCCATCGGGATGCGGGCGTATTTTGTTAGTGCAGTTTCATTTTCATTAGGGATCAATTGTTTGATAGAAGCCTGAAGCGCCACGTAATTGCGGGAGGCCAACTGGTTTTCAGCCATTTTTTCCAGCCCGGCACTTACCAGAGCCCTTGCGAGCCCGGCCGTGTCTGCCAGTTGCTTAAAACGGAGGAAGTACTCCTGCCCCATACCAAGTTTGTATTGGCGGGTAAACACTACTCCTTTATGCATGAGCAAGATGGCCTGGAGGGCTTCTTTGTGTACAATGCTGACATTACTGAGTAATTTTTCGGCTTTGTTCAGATAAACGAGTTCTTTTATAGGCTCAAATAGTTGCTCATGTATTTTTGCCAGTTCCAGCAATAATCCTACACGCTCCTGGTCAGATATAGCTGCCTGGTCAGCCATTTTTTCCAACTCCAGATATAGACTCCGCGCTGAGTCGGCAAATCCAAAATAGAGGTAATTATCCGCTATGAGCTTTTGGGCAAGGTAGTACTGCCTGAATGCATCGAGTGAACTATTCTTTTCTCCTTCGTACAATGCATTGAACCTCTTGCAGCTCTCAAGAGCTTCTTTGTACATATTTTGGGCCTGATAGAGTTCAACTAAGTCCTTGAGGTGGGCGGCCAATTCGTTCTGATACCTTTGGGGGAACTCCCGGGTGGCTTTTTCGAGCAGCAGAGTGGCATCCTTCCATACCTCCAAGGCACTGTCGGGCTGCTGATGGAGCGCATACTGTTTACCCAATTCTCTAAAAGTCCAGCTGAGGTGATCCTCATAAGGAGCAGGCAGCTTTACTTTCATCCCAAAATAGGCTTTGTAGTTGTGTTTCAAACGCTTAATGGCTTCATTTTGCTGGCCCTGCTTCAATTGCATTTGGGCCAGCATGCAGTTCAGCACAAAGTCTTGCCATTCATTTTGAGTAAGTGAAGCCAGTTTTTTGCACAATGCACCTGCCTTGTCGAGCTGTTCATCGGCAAGCAGAAAGTGGGAAAACTCTGCCATTTTATCAAAACTCTGTTGATCTTCATATACAGCTCTGGTGTAATATGCTTCAGCCGACTTGGGGTTTAGGTTCAATATACTCAGGCGGGCTTTGAGCAGGTAATTGAAAATACTTTGCTCCCTGGCCAGTTCTATTGCTTCTGCATCATACACTTCACCACGCACCGTACCCTGAAGGGAATTTTTGAGGGCATCGGCCATTTTCTGGTCGTCCAGGGCAGCAAGTGCAGTTGACAGATCAGCCTTCTCCAGGGCTTCCATGGCAGTTTGTGCCATTTCTGAAAGCTGGCTCCTTTCTATCCGGGCCAGTCTTTTACTGATAGGGCCTATTTCCCGGTAAACTACTTCAAGGATACGCTTACGTTCAGCAGGAACATAGGCTCTGTTTAAATTGGTGTCAGCCATGCCCCGACTTACAAGCTGTTGTGCCAGGGAATAATACCGCTGTACTTGCTTTGCATATTCACCAGTTTTGGCAAGAAAGATGTACACAGTACCTTCTGCTGCCTGAGCTGGGTTCAACACCAGTGCCTCAGAGTTCACAACTTCATAACCATCTTGCAGCACGTCTATGTACACCTGCCCTGATGAATCTTCCAAATCAGCTATAAAACGGCCTTTTTCATCAGTTTGTGTTTTGAGTTCCTTCTCCCCATAACGAATCGTTATGGAAGCTCCCCTCAAATAGGGGGATTCTGTTTCATGTTGAATTTTCACAATTCCCGTAAGCTTTTGAGCATAGGTAGAGGTAACGCATAGCATTAAAATTATCAGGGCTAAATACTTCATACATTTAGGGCTTATCATTTTTCTTTTTTACTAAAAACACACATCAAGGAGCAACCATAGTAGGACGGAAACTTGGGGACAATAAGAGGGCAATAATAATCAGGGTCAATTAATAATTAACAAATAAAACGTTTTAATATAAAGAATGTTTTATACAAAAAACAACCAACTGGGTTTCAACTGCCAAAAAAGATGGGCGAATTATGTAATCAGATTTCCAAATTAGATGAATTATACAGAGTTTTGAACAGCCAATATTGGTATGCACCCTTTCACTCAACCACTCATAGTTTATGAAAGCAGTTGTTATAGGTATAGACATAGGCGGCACCAGCACAAAGTTTGGCATAGTGGACCAGCATGGAAATATTTTGGCTGAAGGTGCCATGCCTACCGATACGCATGAAAAGGTTGAAGATTATTTAAAAGACCTTCACCAGCATTTACAAGCCATGTTTCAGCTGATAGATGAGGAAATCGAACTAAAAGGGATCGGCATTGGTGCCCCAAACGGAAACTACTATACCGGCACCATTGAACAACCTCCCAACCTGAGGTGGAAGGGGGTAACACCTTTTATCAGCCTATTGAGCCAGTATTATCCCGTACCTATGGCGCTAACCAACGACGCCAATGCTGCAGCACTGGGAGAAATGCTGTTTGGGGGGGCCAAAGGCATGAAAGATTTTATCATGATTACGCTTGGAACCGGCCTGGGGGGCGGGGTGGTGGTCAATGGCCAGCTCGTCTATGGCCATGACGGCTTTGCCGGCGAGCTGGGGCACACCCTGGTGAATGTAAACGGCAGGTACTGCGGATGCGGCCGCAGGGGGTGCCTTGAAACTTATGCATCTGCTACGGGCATCAAGCGCACCGTGTATAAGCTACTGGCCGATCACAACATAGACAGCGAGCTCAGAGCTTTTGCCTACAATGAACTCACTGCCAAGATGATCACACAGGCTGCCATACGGGGTGACAAAATCGCCATAGAGGCCTTTGAATACACCGGAAGGATTTTGGGCATGAAGCTTGCAGACATGGTGGTGATCAACAGCCCGGAGGCCATCTTTCTCTTTGGCGGCCTCACCCTG
>RFHT01000418.1 GCA_003696835.1 Bacteroidota bacterium | reverse complement strand
TCCATTTTTGGGCGGGTGAACTACAACTTCAAGGAGAAATACTACCTCTCCGGCTCTATTCGCCGTGACGGCTCCTCCCGCTTTGGCATCAACAACCGCTACGGGACCTTCTGGTCGGCAGGGGTTTCGTGGAGGCTGGACCAGGAAGACTTTATTTCCAACCTGGGCGTGATTGACGCCCTGAAACTGAGGGCCAGCTACGGCGTAACCGGCAATGCCGAAATCGGCAACTATGCGGCTATTCCTACCTTCTCGTTCAGTGGCTTTGAATACGACGGTCAGCCGGGCGGTGCTCCGGGCAACATCGGCAATGTGGACCTGACATGGGAAAAAAGTACCTCCTTCAACATTGGGCTGGACTTTGGCCTCTTCAACCGCATCAGCGGTACGGTGGAATACTTCAACCGCGAAGCGGACGACCTGCTGCTCAATGTGCCCATTTCGCGAACCACGGGCTTTGGCTCTTTGCTCCAGAACTTTGGCGCCCTGAGAAACAGTGGGTTAGAACTCACCCTGGATGCGGCCATCATTAACTCGGGCGATTTTCGCTGGAGTGTGGGAGGCAATATCACCTTCATCAAAAACCGCATCACCAGGCTGGATGAAGAGTTTATTTCGGGAACCAAGCTCAGAAGGGAAGGAGAAGACTACCAGTCTTACTACCTCTACGAGTGGGCTGGAGTGGACCCCGCCAATGGCGACCCCCTCTGGTACACCGATTCTACCATGACCGAAACCAGCAATGACCCCAACAATATTGAGCGCTTCCTCAATGGCAAATCAGCTTCTCCCGACTTCTTTGGTGGCTTTAATACCAACCTCCGTTGGAGAGGATTCACCATTGATGCGCAGTTTGTCACTTCCTGGGACAACTGGCTGTACGATGCCACTGCCTGGGTGCTCCAGGGCGACGGCCGCTTTACCCCTCGTAGCCAAACCAACCTGGTGCTGAGGCGCTGGCAGAAACCCGGAGACGTAACCGACGTACCGCGCTTTGCCTGGGGCAATACCAGCAGCAGTAACCTCAGAAACTCTACCCGCTGGCTGCACGACGGCACCCACATTCGCCTCAGAAACCTCACCGTGGCCTACAACCTGCCCACCAGCCTGGTGTCTCAGGTGGGGCTGAGCTCGGCACGCATTTATTTCCGGGGCATCAATATGTGGACCTGGACGCGGGAAAAAGACCTGTATCTGGATCCGGAAGCCGCTTTCAGCGGAGTGATCAACTCCCCGGTACCCAACCTCAAAACCATCTCCGGTGGCATTGACATTGGTTTCTAAGGAAGCATGTTGTTCAGTTCAGACTATTTAACAAAATTGATTAACCATGAATACGTATAAATTTTTTGCATACTTCTTCCTGCTGCTGGCCTTCACCGCATGTAAGGAAGATTTCCTCGACCTCAAACCCAATGAGGCCCTTCCCACTGAAGATGCCATCAAGAGCATCAGCGACCTCAATGCTGCAGCCGTGGGCATGTATGACGGCCTGCAGAGCTCCAACTACTACGGGCGTTACTTCATTCTGGTGCCGGATGTGATGTCGGACGATGTGAAGCAAAACGCCAGTGCCAACCGGGCCAAAGAGTACGCCGAATACGGCGCCTTTGCCGACCACTTCATTACCCAGAACATGTGGGCCATGATTTACAGCGTCATCAACCGGGCCAATACCATCATCAATACCGACCTGACGGTGGCCCCGGCGGTAGAAGCCCAGAAGAACCAGATTCTGGGTGAAGCCTATGCCGTGCGGGCCCTGGCGCATTTCGACCTGGTGCGCCTCTACGGCCAGCACTATGGCATTACACCCGGTAACACCCATCCGGGGGTGCCCATTGTTACGGTTTTTGACCAAAATTCGGAGCCCGCACGCAACACGGTTAAGGAAGTGTACGACCAGGTGCTCAGCGACTTGAACACGGCCCTGGGGCTGATGGGCGACGACTTCGACTCCGGCCGCTTCTCCAAACTCGCCGTGCAGGCCCTGCTGGCCCGGGTGTATCTCTACATGGGCAACTGGAGTGAAGCGGAAAAATTTGCCACCAACGTCATCAACGCAGGGGTGGTGAGCCTCACCAGCACCGACAACTACGTGTCCACCTGGATGGATGGTACCTCTCCCGATGCCATTTTTCAAATTGTAATGACCGACGTGGACAACAACGGCTCTGATGCCCTGGGGCGTATGTACATACAGGCTGGATATGGCGACTACCTGCCTTCGCTGGATGTAGTGGACCTCATTCCCGCAGGGGATGTGAGGAGGCAGCTCTTCACGGAGGATGAAAACCTCGGCGGGGTGTTTGGGCTGCTGCGGGTAAACAAATGGCCCAGCCAGATAGGAGCCGACAATACGCCCGTTATTCGCCTGTCGGAAATATATCTCATACGGGCCGAAGCACGTGCCATGACCGGCAACGAAGCGGGTGCTCAGGCCGACGTGACCCTCATCCGCCAGCGAGGCTTGCCTACTGCTGAGGCCGTAACTGCTACCGGCCAGGCCCTGCTGGATGAAATCGAAAAAGAAAAGCGGATTGAGCTGATGTTTGAAGGCCACCGGCTGTGGGAGCTCATGCGCAAACAGCGCGGTGTGGTGCGCACTGACTGTACTGCACCGGCTGGTAAGTGCGTGATCAACTACCCCAATGATCGTTTCGTGCTGCCTATACCGCAGAATGAAATAGATGCCAACCCCAACATGACTCAGAATCCCGGCTATTAGCCCCTTGGTGATCGCATCAACCAAAAAAGCCGCAGAGCAGATGTTCTGCGGCTTTTTTGTTGCCCGCCCATCACTTGTCTTTATTTGGGCCTGCCCGGAAATGCTCCAGCACTTTGCGCACTGAGCCGAATTGCTGAAGCAATTCGTCGGCACGGGCTTCGTCTATGCCCAGTTGCTCGGCCAGCATGCGCTGGCCGCGTTTTACCAGCTTGGTATTGCTCAGCTGCATGTCCACCATTTTGTTGCCCTGCACCCTGCCCAGCTTGATCATCACCGAGGTGGAAATCATATTGAGCACCAGTTTTTGGGCGGTGCCCGCCTTCATGCGCGTGCTGCCCGTAACAAACTCCGGCCCCACAATCACCTCTATGGCCACTTCGGCCTCGCGGGCCACGGCCGTGTCGGGGTTGCAGGTAATGGCTCCTGTTAACAAGCCATGCCTGCGGGCATCGCGCAAGCCACCCACTACATAGGGCGTACGCCCCGATGCGGCAATACCCACTACCGTATCCAGGGGGCCTGCCTGCCAGGCCTGCAGGTCCTTCCAGGCCTGCTGCATATCGTCTTCGGCAAACTCCACGGCCTTGCGTATGGCCTGGTCGCCACCTGCTATGATCCCGATTACCAGGTCGTGGGGCACCCCATAGGTAGGCGGGCACTCCGAGGCATCCAGTATGCCCAGGCGGCCGCTGGTTCCAGCCCCTATGTAAAAGAGGCGCCCCCCTTGTTTCATGCGTTCGACTATGCCACGCACCAGGCGTTCGATCTGGGGAATCTGGGGCGTAACGGCCGGCGGAACCCGGTGGTCTTCCCGGTTGATATTCTCCAGCAACTCCCGAAGGGGCATGTTTTCAAGTTGATCGTAGTGTGAGGATGATTCCGTTATGCTCATGGATGAAAGGCAAGAAGGTTGAAGCTGAAAATGATAAAAAAAGAGGCTTTTGCGCTTTTCGCTTTACAAAATTTGCAATACAGGGCAAATATATGTTTTCTTTAAAGAACAAACCGGCTCATCAGCACTTTTGCTTACGGGCTGGTGTGTTTTTTCAGAATTCACCCAAGATTGCCCCCATGAGTAATGCCTCCCGGCCCAGCCAAAGAAACCCCTGGAAATGGATTCCCAGCCTGTATTTTGCCGAGGGCCTGCCGTATGTGATTGTGATGACCCTTTCGGTGCTGATGTACAAACGGCTGGGCATTTCCAATACCGATATTGCCCTTTATACCTCCTGGCTGTATCTGCCCTGGGTCATCAAGCCGCTGTGGAGCCCCGTTGTGGATCTGCTGCGCACCAAGCGCTTCTGGATAGTGAGTATGCAGTTGCTCATAGGGGCAGGCCTCGCCTGCATCGCCTTTACCATTCCTACGGATCGCTTTTTTCAATACACCCTGGCTTTTTTCTGGCTGGTAGCCTTCAGCAGTGCTACCCATGACATAGCTGCCGACGGTTTTTACATGATTGCCCTGCGAGAGGATCAGCAGGCATTTTTTGTGGGTATTCGCAGTACCTTTTACCGCCTGGCCATGCTCACGGGTCAGGGACTGATCGTCATCCTGGCCGGCTACTTTGAAATCGTTTCAGGCCTGCCGCCGGTGGATATTCAAATTACGGCCGACCCAGGGCTCAGCCAGCAGGCGCCAGGCAGTCTGCAGCTGGGGCGGCAGGCGCTGGAAAAAGATAGTGCGCAAACTGCCTTGCTGGCTTTTCCACCCAAAGTAGTGCTCTCCAGCCAGCCCATCCCAGCTGCGGTAGCCGACTCCCTCAGGCAAGTAGCCAGAAGCTGGAATACTGCGCGCGCTTTTTACAGCAGCGAAGCCCGGGAGCAGAACCAGGGAGCAGAGGCTTCCTGGTGGAGCAGGCATGTTAGCCAGCCACTAGGAAATTTTCTCAAAACCCATCTAGGCCCCCAACAACAGGCTGCAGGCAGCGCCGCCATGGTGGGCAATCTGGCGATGGTGCGCCTGTACCTGAGCAGGCCCCCGGAAAATAACAGCAAGCTGGTGGTCAACCTCGACCACTACGCGGGCGATAAAAGCTTCAGGCTGGTAGAGGGCAGCCGCCTCACCTTTGACCAGCGAAACTGGGAGCAGGGAGCATACATACTCGTACAGTTGGACCCAAAGCTGCGCCAGAAAAGCAGTGCCACCTTCCGCGCTGTATCTGGCAATATCTCCTTTGCCTGGATGGTAACTTTCCTCATCCTGGCAGGCCTCTTGCTCACAGCAGCCATTTACCACCGCTTTTTGCTGCCCTACCCCACCAGCGACCAACAGGTGGCCCGGGCAGCAGGCGAGCCGGTGTTCAAGGCCTTTTTCGACACCTTTGCCCTCTTTTTCCGCAAAAAACATATAGGGGTAGCCATACTGTTTTTGCTGCTCTACCGCCTGGGCGAAGCCCAACTGGTAAAACTGGCGGCCCCTTTCCTGCTGGACGCCAAAGAGCTGGGCGGGCTGGGCCTTACCACCGGCGAGGTGGGCTTTGTTTATGGCACGGTGGGCCTGATTGCCCTCAGCCTGGGCGGCATACTGGGTGGGCTGCTCGCCTCCCGCCACGGCCTCAAACACTGGCTGTGGTGGATGCTTGTAGCTATCAACCTGCCCAATGCCGTGTATATTTACCTGGCTTATGCCCAGCCGGACTCTTTTTACCTCATCAGTTCGGCCGTAGCAGTGGAACAATTTGGCTACGGCTTTGGCTTTACCGCTTATATGCTGTATATGATTTACCTGGCCGAAGGCAGCCACAAAACTGCCCATTTTGCCATTGCTACGGCCTTCATGGCCCTGGGCATGATGATTCCCGGCCTCTGGAGCGGCTGGCTGCAAGAACACATCGGCTATCAGCACTTCTTCGTGTGGGTGCTGCTGGCTACCGTCCCGGCTTTTGTGGTTACGGCCTTTTTAAAGATTGATCCCGAATTTGGAAAAAAGAAATCTGCCTGATCCCATGAGTAAATGTACGCTCAATCTTCACGCTCCCTGGGTGGAAGCCCAACTGAGCAGCCTCTCCCTGGCCCAAAAAATTGGCCAGCTCATCCACATTGCCGCTTACTCCAACCGCGATGAAGCACATACCGAGGAAGTGCTGCAGCACATACGCGAGCATCACATAGGCGGCTTGACCTTTTTTCAGGGAAAGCCCGAAAAACAGCTGGCCCTCACCCGCCAGTACCAGGCTGCTGCCCCGGTACCGCTCATGATCGGCATAGACGCCGAATGGGGGCTGGGGATGCGACTGGACGACTGTCTGAGCTTCCCCTTCCAGATGACCCTGGGAGCCATTCCCGAAAGGGAATTGATCGTTCAGATGGGACAGGAAATCGCCCGGCAGTGCCAACTTCTGGGCATTCACATCAATTATGCACCGGTAGTAGATGTTAACAACAACCCCCAAAACCCGGTGATCGGCTTCAGATCCTTCGGGGAAAAGGTGGAAGAGGTAATTGCCAGGGCGCTGGCCTACATGCAGGGCATGCAGCAGCAGGGCATCATGGCCTGTGCCAAGCATTTTCCCGGGCATGGCGACACGGATGTGGACTCCCACTTTGCCCTGCCTGTGATCAGCCACAGCAGGCAAAGGCTGGAGCAGGTGGAGTTGCAGCCATTCCGGGCCATGATGGCCGCAGGGGTGGGCAGCATCATGGTGGCCCATTTGCATGTGCCGTCCCTGGACCCTGCCGCCGGTAGGGCAGCTTCGTTATCGCGGCCCATTGTGCAGGGGCTGCTGAAAGAAGAAATGGGCTTTGAAGGGCTCGTCATTACCGATGCCCTGGATATGAAGGGAGTAAGCCAAAACGACTCGCCAGCTCAGGTGGGCCTGAAGGCCCTGCTGGCCGGCAACGACATCTTGCTCAACATGCGCGAAGTCCCCCAGGCCATTGAGCTCATGCTGCAGGCTGTAGAACAGGGCCAAATCACGGAAGCAGAGATTGAGCAGCGCTGCCGCAAGGTGCTGGCGGCCAAAGCATGGATGGGCCTTGCAACTGCACTGCCCCCCGCCCGCCTAAGCCGGGAGCAACTCCACCTCCCTGCTGCCCTTCAGCTGATTGAGCAATTGCACCGGCAAAGCATTACGGTGCTGGGTAACTTGCCCGATACGGCTGCTTTGCGCATGGCCAGCCTGGCCATGCACGCCCAGGCCGTGGCAGAAGCCCTGCCGGCGGAGCTTGCCCAGCACGAGCTGGAAAAAGGGGCCTATGGAGCGGGACATGACCAGCCGCTCACTCCTTTTCAGCAATGGGTGGACCCGGCGGGCCGCATGGCACATTTCCGCCTGGAACCCCACACCAGCGATCCGGATTTCAGCCAACTATTGGAGCAACTGAAAGCCCACGAAGGACTGCTGCTCAGCCTGCACGGCATCAACATCAAAGCACGCAACCGCTTTGGGCTCAGCCCAGTCTTCCTCAGTCGCCTGAATCAACTGCTGCAGCTGCCTCAGCTATGCGTGGTAGTATTTGGCAGCCCTTATGTACTCAGGCTATTTGATTCGGAGAAAGCACAGGCCCGGGTGGTGGCCTATCAGGAAAATGCCTGTACACAGCGGGCCTGTGCCGAGGTCATTCTCGGCACGTACCAGGCCCCTGGCAGGCTGCCGGTGTCCCTGAGCTGAGAGGGGAACTCCCTATCCCCAAAAAGGAGCTGGGGCGTGTTTGAAAAATAGTTT
>RFHT01000417.1 GCA_003696835.1 Bacteroidota bacterium | reverse complement strand
TGGCCAAGCTGTACATGAATGCCGAAATCTATACCGGCACTCCTCAGTGGGACAAGGCTGAGCAGCACATTGATGCCCTCATCAACTCCGGCAACTTCAGCCTCATGGGCAATTATTTCGACAACTTCAAAACCGAAAACAGCGGCTCTACGGAGTTCATTTACGCCATTCCCTACGACCAGGTATTTGCACAAGGCTTCAACCTCGTGATGCGTACCCTGCACTACGGCAGCCAGGAAACTTACAACCTGACTGCCCAGCCCTGGAATGGCTACTGCTCGCTGGAGGAGTTTTACAACTCTTTTGAGGAGGACGACATCCGCCGCAACAGCTTCATCGTAGGGCCTCAGTTCAAGTCCAATGGCGATCCCGTGATCGACTCTGGTTTTGATGACCCCGATGGGCCTCAGGTGAACTTCAAGCCCTTCATCAACGAGCTGGCTCCCCAGGCCTGGCGCGATGCCGGTGCCCGCATTGGCAAATTTGAGTTTGCCCTGGGTGCCACCCCCGACCTCAGCAACGACTTCCCCGTATTCCGCTACTCCGACGTTCTGCTCATGAAAGCAGAGGTGTTGCTGCGCAAAGGGGATGAAGCCGGTGCCCTGGTGTATGTGAACATGCTGCGCGACCGTGCCGGTGTAGCGCCTTTCACGACCCTCACCATGGATGACCTGCTGGCTGAGCGTGGACGCGAAATGTGCTTCGAAGCTTACCGCCGTCAGGACCTCATCCGCTTTGGCAAATACAACGATCCCTGGTGGGAAAAACCCGCTTCTGATCCTACCAAAAATATCTACCCCATTCCTCGTGGGCAGATTGATGCAAACAAAAACCTGGTTCAAAACCCGGGTTACAACTAATCGGTTCTTTTGCTGAAACAATTAACCGGAAGGAGGCCATGTACATGGCCTCCTTTTTTTATGGTGGCTCCCCAGGTTTTCGGCGGCTGTTTTCTTTGCAGGGAATGCTTGCCAGTTTGTTTCGCTCTTGGGCAGCGGCTGCGCCGAGGGGTCTCCTGGGGGCTGCGTAGCGGGCTTTCTGGTACCCCAGTCTGGCAGGAGTTGCTTGTTGTTTGTTTGCAACTGCTATGTTGTTACTTTTTTTCAAAAAAAAGTAACCAAAAAAACTTGTTTGCCCAATGCAGCGCGCAGGGCCTCCCACAATCGATGGGCAAACGGCCAGCCCTCTGTGGTAGTCGCGCTGGCGGCGGCGGCGCCGGGCTTGCAAAACCCGCATAAACACCACAGGTGTC
Organism: Bacteroidota bacterium; assembly: GCA_003696835.1. Taxonomy (GTDB): domain Bacteria; phylum Bacteroidota; class Bacteroidia; order J057; family J057; genus J057. The sequence continues at coordinate 1,859 of RFHT01000417.1, read as the reverse complement.
ACCTTGAGGTTGGGAGGTGTGCTGGCTTCGTGCGCCGAGGGGTCTCATGGGGGCCGCGCAGCGGGCTTTCTTTTGGTGCCACAGCCTGGCAGAAGCTGCTTTGGACATAATATAATTCGCTCATTTTCAATGATTTGCATTAACCGCCCCCAACCCCTCCTTGAAAATGAGGGGAGCTTTTCCTGGCAGGCGGCGCAGCCGCCTGCAACCTCTTCACTTCCCCTCCGGGTCATGGACGTCCAGGCCCCGTCAGGGGCCCAAATATGGGTAGCACGAAGTGCTACAGAGTTTTTTCGTGCCTCACCGAAACCTGCTGCGGTTGGGCAAATTCCTTGTTGTTGTGCTGAAGTTCGTTAGCCCCGTGGCTTTAGCCCGGGGCCTGGCCAGGCAGGTTCGTTAGCCCCGCGGCTTTAGCCCGGGGCCGGGCTAGGGAGCCGTGCTGGCAAAGTCTGCGCCCTGGCCTTTTAGCCTGATCCCTTTACACCATTTGCCGGAACTTGTTCCAGGCAGTTTCCGCAAGGGTTTCCGTAAAGGTGTCGAAGAAATAACTGCCGGCGGCGGGGTCTTGTACCCTGCCCAGGTGGCTTTCGTGCTGCATGATGTGCTGCAGGTTAAGGGCAATGCGGCGGTTGAAGTCTGAGCTCTGGCCGCTGAAGGCATCGGAGGGGTGTACATACAGGCGGTTTACCCCTGCCAGTACTGCTGCCAGGGCCTGGTTGGTGGCTTTGATTTTATTGTAGTGCTCGTCTTCGGTTTGGGTTTGGGGGCCAATGTGTGCCTCAATGGGTGGGGGCAAGGCTGCTTGAATTTCCCAGGCCTGCAGCAGCTGTTGCCAGAGCAGGCGCAGGGCGCGTATGCTGCCCAGGTTGAGGTAAAAGTGATCGCTCAGCTGGCAGGAAAACTGCAGGCTATGGAGAGATGCCGGCATGGGAAGAGCGTGCTGCTGTATATGCAGCAGCAGTTGATGAGCACCGGAGAGGGCACGTGCCAGCTCATGGGTGGTGTGGGCAGCCTGCTGGCTGCCAATGGAAAATCGAAGGCAGTGCAGCCTGGCCTGTGGCAGGGCCGCCACGGCCCGCCTGAAGTCTTCAGGCGCCAAAGTCATTTCATGGGAAGCAGATTGAAAGGAGCAACTCACTTTAGCGGGGTCTTGCCCTTTTTCCTCCAGCAATTTCACAAAATCAAATACCCCTTCATCCCACTGAGCAGCGCCCCACACAAAGTGAGTGGAAATCCACTCGTGCTGAACGCCTGCCAGCATTTGCCTCAGGGCAGTATATGCCGGCACCGCCTCCAACTCAAAGCATAGGGCCTGTGCCCCCCTTTCCAGGGCCGATAAGGCGAGCCGGTTGGCTTCGGACACATCCTTTACCCGAATGTACTCCCCGGCTTCCCATTGGTTGTCGTCCCCCTCCCTGGGCAGGGGCGAAAAATGCTGCTGCCGGTCATCTGCGTGGAAAAACGGGCTGAAATGCAGGCCATCAGCCTCCCAGTCCAGGCTGCTCAGTGGCTTGCCTTTGAGGTCTTTGACCACCTGCTCCAGCCATTGGGCTTTTCGTATTTCGCTAAATTCTTCAAACATGTTTCAGGGCTTGGGCATGCAAGATACAAGATGCAAGATGCAAGATGCAAGCTGGAAGATTCAGGATTCAGGATGCAAGATTCAGGATGCAGGATGCAAGATTCAAGATGCAGGATTCAAGATGCAAGTCGTAGCGCAGCGGAGATGCCTTTAAGGTAATACAGGATGCAGGATTCAAGATGCAAGTCGTAGCGCAGCGGAGATGCCTTTAAGGTAATACAGGATGCAAGATACAAGATGCAAGTCGTAGCGCAGCGGAGATGCCTTTAAGGTAATG
>RFHT01000416.1 GCA_003696835.1 Bacteroidota bacterium | reverse complement strand
CTTTGCAGCAAGCCGGCCCGCAGGGCCGGCTCGCGGGGGGGATACAACTGAAACCAGCCCATCTCCCCCACCAGAGGCCCTACGGCCTCCGGCGTCTGGGTAGCCACGGTGCTCAGGCAAAAGGGGATGCCGTAGCGACTGGCTGTACGGGCCAGGATCTGTTCTGCCCGGGGCCACATCAGGCCCATCAACCCTACAGGAGCCACCCCAAAAGGAGCCGAGTAAGTTCTGCCCAACAACTGGGTGCGCAGGTCGGGCGACAATTCGCCCTTCATGAAGCGCGGCACAAAGGTGATGGCATCCAGGCGCTGACGGTTTCGCCTCAATGCCCCTTCAGCACCCGTGCCCGTCTCCATGTACTCCCAGGCCACAAAAGGAATGCGTCGCCTGGCCCGGCGCCGTAAGTCCTCAATGGCGGGGTACTTGTTCATCAGTTGCTTCAGTCGTTTTTCGTCAGGCATAAAAAGTATCTTCTTTCAACCCTTGTCTTTTGTTAGCTCCACGGGCACATGCACGAATTTTGCCCGCAAGTATTCTCCCAGAGCTTTGGCTTGCTTGTCCAGCCTGAAGGTGGCCCCTACCCCCTCGTCCAGGAAGCCCTGCAGGAAAAAATTGAGTCCCAGCAAATTGGGGAAATCGTAGCGCTGCACCTCATAAGGGGCCGCTTCGGGCATGAGTTGCTTCAACCGCTCTACCGTGAGAAAATCGTGCAGAAAGCGGTATGCCTCCGGTTCCCTGGCCCATACGCCCAGGTTGGCGTTGCCGCCTTTGTCGCCCGAGCGTGCGCCAAACAGCCTGCCAAAGGGAATGCGCACCTGCTTTCCGTTGTATATAGCTTTCCCTGATGATGTTAGTTGTTGATCCGAAACAGGTAATACCTCCCCATTTGCCTGCACTTCCTCCACTTCTATGGTCTCCTCCCCCAGGTGCACCTGCTGGCGAAGATGCCGCTTGTGTATGAGGGCAGGAAAATGCACAATGCGCGGCCTGGCAGGCCCGGGCGGCTGCGCCCAGAAAATCCCCGGCACATTGCTCAGGGCCAGGGCTGCCAGGGATGCAGTAAAGAATTTGCCCGCTTTTTGGGCATCGGCGTCCACCACAGAAATTTGCAGCCGGGCAAGGGATTCCTCATAGGTGGCGGGGTTTTCTTTGTGGGTGGGATAATAGCGAAAATCCAGTTGGGCAAACACCTCCTCTCCGCCAAAACTTTCCAGGGCTGCCTGGCGGATAATGGCTACTTTTTTGTCCATATCCAGCCCGGCAGTGTAAAAGGTCAGGCTGTTTTGAAAACCGCCGTGGCAGTTGATGGTTACTTTGGCCTCGTTGGTAGCAGGCGAGCCCTTTGTACCGGAAACTTTTACCCGGTTTTCGCCCACCTGCTGCAGTTGTAAACTATCAAAATGAGCCACCACGTCGGGTGTGATGTAGGCAGGAGCGCCTACCTCATACAGCAGTTGGGCGGTAACGGTGCCCACACTCACCAGCCCGCCTGTCCCAGGGTGTTTGGTGATAATGGCACTGCCGTCTTCGGCGATTTCGGCCAGGGGAAAGCCCAACTTTTTGAAAGTGGGTACTTCTTCTATGAAGGCATAATTGCCGCCTGTGGCCTGCCCGCTGCATTCGATGATGTGCCCGGCAGCAGCAGCACCCGCCAGCGCATCCCACTGGTCTCTGGCCCAGCCAAAATGGTAGGCCGCAGGCCCCATCACCAGCGAGGTATCGGCCACCCGGCCAGTAATCACGATCTGGGCTCCCTGCCTGAGGGCCTCCACAATTCCCCAGCACCCCAGGTAGGCATTGGCCGTTACAGGGGGCATGGCACATTCTGCCAGGGGCCTGCCCGTGTCCAGGTGGCGAAAGGCTTCGCCCTGTTGCTGCAACTGCCTCAGCCGGGGCATGAGGTCGTCTCCCTCTATCCAGGCAATGCGTGGATGAAGCTGTAGCTTTGCAGCCAGTTGCTGCAGGGCGCCTGCCAGGGCGCCGGGGTTCAGCCCACCTGCATTCACCACCACTTTGATGTCGCGGTCGAGGCAGGTGCCCATGATTTGCTCCATTTGCAACAAAAAGCTGCGGGCGTATCCCCCATCAGCCTGCTTGAGCCGGGATTTGTACAGTATGGCCATGGTGAGCTCGGCAAGATAATCACCTGTGAGATAATCAATAGGTCCTCCTGTTACCATTTCGTGGGCAGCGGCCAGGCGGTCACCATAATAGCCGCTCATGTTGGCAATGATCACCTTGTCATTAACTTTGTTCATTCGAGGCTTGCATTCATGAATAAGATCTGGCCAAATATACAGCATTCGGTTTGAATCCCGCAGGTAGGGCGGTTGAAATTGACTGGGTTTTTTATTATTTTAGGTTGATTTGCAATAAAAAAAGTTGCTGTTTAGGCCGGTAGTTCAGACCTTCTCATTGATTATGGGTGCAAACAGCTTAGAAGTAGCGGAATTTTTAGCGCGTTCAGCCGGGTTGCCCCTGGTAGATGTGCGCTCGCCTGCGGAGTACCGGCATGCCCATATACCAACTGCCCTGAATCTGCCTCTATTTTCCGACGAAGAGCGTGCCCAGGTGGGCACCCTGTACAAACAAAGAGGTAAAAAAGCCGCTGTGCTGAAAGGACTGGAAATTACCGGTCCTAAAATGCGGAGTTTTGTGGAGCAGGCCGAAACCCTGAACAAAGCAAGCCTGGCTGTTTATTGCTGGCGTGGAGGCATGCGTTCTGAAAGCATGGCCTGGCTGCTGCAGCAGTATGGCTTCGAATGCCATGTGCTCAAAGGCGGCTACAAGGCCTACCGCAGGCATCTGCGCACTTTTTTTGAGCAGGACCTCCCCCTCACAGTGCTAACTGGCTATACGGGCAGCAAAAAAACTGCTCTGCTGCATCTGCTGCAACAAAAGGGGGAGCAGGTCATCGACCTCGAAGGGCTGGCCGGGCACCAGGGCTCCAGCTTTGGCAACCAAAAATGTCAGCAGCAGCCCAGCACGGAGCATTTCCAGAATTTGCTGTTTGAAGCCTTTCGCCAGCTCGACCTTTCCAGACCGATTTGGATAGAAGATGAAAGCATGCGTATTGGGCAGGTGGACCTGCCCGAAGCCCTCTTCAGGCAAATGAGCAGAAAGCCGCATGTCTTTCTGGAAATTGACAAAGCCCAGCGAATTGATTTTTTGCTTCTGGACTATAAGAGCCTGTCCAAGGAGCAACTCATTACGGCCACCCGGGCCATCAGCAAAAAACTGGGCTACGACAAAGCCACAGAGGCCATCTGGCACATAGAGGCGGGTCAGTTGCGGCAGGCGGCCGAAATTATTCTTACATATTACGACAAAAGCTATTATCAAAGCATTTCCCGGAAACAGCACCTCATCCAGGCCCATTATCACATTGACATGGACCAACTTGAAGATCTGGCAGAAACCCTGGTAAACACCCAACGACATGTCCTATAAGCTTACCGAATACAGCCACGGGGCGGGCTGTGGCTGCAAATTATCCCCCGGCGTCCTGAGCGATATTTTGTCCGGCAGCGAGGACCAGCCTTTTTTTGAGCATTTACTCGTGGGGCACGAAACCAAAGACGATGCAGCCGTAGTGGCCCTGGATAAGGATACGGCCATTGTGAGCACCACAGATTTTTTTATGCCCATCGTAGATGATGCCTTCGATTTTGGTGCCATCGCAGCTACCAACGCCCTGAGCGACATTTATGCCATGGGAGCCAGCCCGCTGGTGGCCATTGCTATACTGGGCTGGCCCATAGACCGCATTCCCGCTACTGAGGCCGGCCGCTTGCTGGCCGGCGGCCGCAGTGTGTGTACCCGGGCGGGCATCCCCCTTGCCGGCGGCCACAGCATAGATGCGCCTGAGCCTATCTTCGGCCTGGCCGTTACCGGAAGGGTACCCCTTGCACAAATCAAAAAAAACAAAGACGGCCAGGCCGGCGACCTGCTATACCTCACCAAACCCCTGGGTATTGGTATGGTTACCACGGCTCAAAAGAAAAAACTGGCTGCCCCTGAAGACCTGGAGCTGGCTAAAGCCTCTATGCTCACCCTCAACCAGATTGGCAGTGAGCTGGCCCAACTGCCCTACCTGCACGCTCTTACCGACGTAACGGGTTTCGGCCTGGCAGGCCACCTGCTCGAAATGTGCCAGGCGGCACATCTTTCAGCCACGCTTTGGTTTGATCAGCTTCCCTTGTTTGAGTTTGTGCCCAAATATCTGGAGCTGAGCTGCATACCCGGTGGTACCCGCCGCAACTGGAAAACCTACGGCCAGCACCTTGACGTATCCGCTGCTCCTGAAACGGCTCCCCTTATCCTGGCCGATCCCCAAACCAGTGGCGGCCTGCTTCTGAGCGTTGACCCCGCCCGCCAGCAGGAGTTCGAAAGCTGGCTTCAGGCGAAAAATTTGCCACTCCAACCCATCGGCCAGCTGCAGCATGCTGAAAATAAGCCCGTGATACGGGTGGTATGAGGGGATGCAGGTGGCAGGTCACAGGATATCCTGTATCTCTTTAAAGGAGTCTCCGCTACAATCCCCTGTGGGACTTCCGCTGCGTTCCAGTACCTTAATGGCATCTTCGACCTGCATCTTAATCCAGCATCTTGCTTTCCGCTTCTCTGCGGGCAAAAGCTTTCACTTGCTCAAAGGGCAGATGATCGCCTTCATCCTTGCCGTAATGGGCGAATTGGATAATGCCTTCCCGGTCGATGAGGAAGTCGGCCGGCATGGTAGTAAGCCTTCCTTTGATGGGAAAGGGCAGATACCCTTTTGCCATACCTTTGATCATTTGAGGCATTTTAAACAACATGCCCTTTAGCATACCTACCAGAGATTGCTCAATGCCATAGAGGCGGTAATATCGTTTGTCCGGATCGGCCAGAACGGGAAAAGGCGCATGGTGCCTGCCAGCATATTGCTGCAAGTGATCCAGCGGCGATTCAAAAATAGCTACCACGCCAACATGCTGCCCTAGCTCCTCATACCGGCTCACCAATTCGTGCATCCGCAAATTGCAGAAGGGACAGGTGGCAAAACGAAAAAAGGAAAGTAAATAAGGCTTTCCTCTCATTTGGGAAGAATCAAACTCACTTCCGTCAATAGCCGGAAGCCTTATAGGCGGTGCCAGGGTACCCGGAGAAAGTCTCATGCCTGCATTGAGGTTATTAGGTTCCATTTTCCACCCAAGTAGGCATATATTCTCCACGCTCATTGTTAGCTGCAAGACAATCAGAATGGCAGCATGCAGGCGTTACTGCTGCGTGCTTTTGCCTAGAAAGCGGTTAATGGTGCGCAGAATGGCAGTATTAGCCGGGGTGTCGCGTTGGTAGCGGTGGGTGAAGGGAAGCTGGCGCCCATCGGTTGTGCGGGCCAGCAGGCGGCTTTTTCCTTCTTGAATTTCTACCTCGAATTGCTGTATCTCAGCCAGTGGATAGCTTTTTTCTGTATGTTTTCCCAGAAAGCGGGAGCGAAAAATGACCAGTTCTCCCCTTTCTCTGTCCAGCACCACCTGGCTTTTTTCTTTTTGAAAAATCAGCAGCAGCAAGCCCAGCAGGCTGACAATGGCCCCCAGCCAGGCCAGGCCCATCTGTGCAGGAAAGCGGTTTACCACCACCCAAATCAGAATCAGGCCTGTGCCGATGGCACTTACAGCGGCTACGGGCCCAAACATGGGCACGTCTTCCAGCACCATATACGACTTTGTATGTCGGCGGATTTCCATTTTTCACCCCTAAAATAGTATCTTGCCGCCAGTAAACAAACTCGCCAGGCATGGATAAGCAAGTAATTTTATTCGAACAAAAGCAGGGCATTGCCTATATCACCCTCAACCGGCCCGAATCCTACAATGCGTTCAACACCCAGATGGGTATGGCATTTCTGGAGATGCTTCAGCGCTGCCAGGAGCAGGACGACATACGGGTAGTGGTGCTCAAAGCCGCCGGAAAAGCTTTTTGCTCCGGCCAGGACCTCAACGAAGTACTGGAGCACCCCAGGCCTCTGGGAGAGATCGTTCACGAACGTTATAACCCCATGATCAGGCTCATTACGGGCATGGAAAAACCCTTTGTATGCCAGCTGCAGGGCGTGGCTGCCGGAGCAGGCGCCAGCCTGGCCCTGGCCTGTGATTACGTGGTGGGCAGCGAAAAGGCCCGCCTGCTGTGGGCCTTTGTCAATATCGGGCTCGTACTCGACAGCGGTTCCTCTTACCTGCTACCCCGCCTGCTGGGCCACCGCAAAGCCTTTGAGCTGGCCACCCTGGGCATGCCCGTCTCTGCACGCGAAGCCCTTGAACTGGGCCTCATCAACCAGGTGGTACAACCCGAACAGTTGGAGGACGCCGTTACGGCTATTGCTCAGCGCTATGCAGCCGCTCCCCCCAAAGCAATTGGTCTCATCAAACGCATGCTCGCCCGGAGTTTTCACTCCTCCCTGGACGAGATGCTCGAGCTGGAAAAAACCTTCCAGCAGATGGCCGGCAGTACAGCCGATTATCAGGAAGGCGTCAAAGCATTTCTCGAAAAGCGCAAACCTGCATTTACAGGCAAGTGAAGGCATACCTCCTGCATCACCACCAACTCGACCCCCGTCGTTGGGACCACTTCATCGGGCAGTCGCCCCAGGCAGGGGTGTATGCCCTGTATGGGTATGCCTCGGCCGTAGAGCCTGACTGGCAGGCAATAATTGTGGAAGATGGAGGCCGGTGGCAAGCCGTCATGCCTCTATCTATGCGCTCCAGATGGCGGTATCAGGCCTGCCTGCAGCCCCTCTTTGCTCAGTATTGGGGCATATTTTTTGCCCCGCATAGCCCAGCATCCCCCATGAGCCTGGGACGCCAAAAAAAATGCATAGAAGCCATACTCGGCCAACTGCCCAAATGCCAGCTGTTCAGTGTGTATTTCTCCCCCCGCTTTACTTATCCCCTACCCTTTTACTGGCGGGGTTTTGAGCTGCATACCCGCTACACCTATCAGCTAAGCCTGCAGGCTCCCGCTACGGAGCTGTTTAACAAGCTGGCTCCTCCCCTCAGAAGGCAAATCAACAAGGCCGAACGGGCTGGTATGCGCCTGGAAAAACTCCAGAGTTTTGGTGTATTCAGTGACTTGCTCACCCTCAACCGCAAAACCGGCAAGTCTCTGCCAGACCAGGCCGGAGTCAGGACCCTGAGGCAAATTCTGGATTACCTCAGAAAAAATGAGCTGGGAGAATTGTACGGCCTGCTTTCCCCTACCGGAGAGGTGCTGGCGGCCGGTATGTTTATGTGGTACCGCCAGCAGGCGGTTTACCTGCTGGGCGTCCAGTTGCCCGCCGCAAAAAGCAGCGGGGCCATGTCCTGCCTGCTGTGGCGGCAGATTTTGGCGGCTAAAACCCGCAATTGTGAAATATTTGACTTTGAAGGCTCTATGATAGCGGGAATTGAGACTTTTTTTCGGAAATTTGGGGCGCAGCCCGTACCTTATCTGCACATATACAAAAACAACCTTCCTATATTGATCAAATGGATTCGAGAATTACGGTAATTGGCAAACAAAATTCCTACCTCAACCAGGTACTTTACGAATTGCGCGATGAAAACATTCAGCTGGATCGCCTTCGCTTTCGCAACAACTTGCTGAAAATGGGGGAAATTCTCGCTTATGAAATCAGTAAACACTTCACATACACCCCCCGGCAAGTGCGTACCCAACTGGGAACCCTGGAAATGAACCTGCTCAGCGAGCAGCCCGTACTCGTGTCTATCCTCCGGGCGGGACTCTCCCTGCATGAAGGTCTGCTCAAATTTTTCGACCAGGCCGACAACGGCTTTATCTCCGCTTTCCGCCACCATACCAATGGAAACCAGTTTATTGTAAAAGTGCAGTACCAGGCTGCGCCAGACATCAGCGGGCGCGACCTCATCCTGATCGACCCCATGATCGCCACAGGCAAAAGCGCAGTATTGTGCCACCAGGCCCTGGTGGAAAGTTCCGGCCAGCCCGAACGCGTATTCATAGCCGGTGTCATTGCCAGCGATGAAGGGCTGGAGTACGTGCTAAGGCATATTCCGAAGGCCCGCATTTTTGTGGGGGCCGTGGATTATGAGCTCACGGCCAAAGCTTACATCGTACCCGGCCTGGGCGATGCCGGTGACCTGGCTTTTGGCCCCAAAGATGATCATGACTGAGCCCTAATGCCTTCCCGCCCCACAGCTTGCCGGGGGCAATGTCTTTACCCTAAAGTAACGTGAGTTCGGGATATTAAACCCTGATTATCAATCGTTTATCTTTGATGCGAATTTAGCAACTATTCAGCACTCTCAGGGTGAAAAAAAACAATAACAATTGTTGTAAGTTGCTCATTTTCAATGGCT
>RFHT01000415.1 GCA_003696835.1 Bacteroidota bacterium | reverse complement strand
AGCTTCACCTTTGTAGCCTGGGGCACATCATATTTCTTGAAGCCCCAGCGGGGCGACACATTGAATGGTTAAAGATTTTGTGCCGCTCCTACGGAGCTGAGGTGTGGGGTGGTTCGTTTTTTCCATGATGCATGGAAAAAAGTTGGGGACTACTTATGCAACTTGAGCTAAGTGTTTGGGGTTTGTTTGTGTAGCAGCAGGGGGGCTTGCTTCCTCCCAATTGGCGAAAAGGAATTTTCTTTCTAATTTGTTGGGGAGAATACATCCATGTTGCCAATCACTACAAAGAACATGAACAAAAGACGCCTTTTTCCCGCATGTTTGCTGCTGCTGGCAGCCTGCTGGCTGTGCCTGCCCGCCCTGCAGGCCCAGCAACCCACCAGCATACGCTTTAAAAATGATCGCTACCAGCAGCCACAGCAGCAGAAAGTTCCCACTTCCACCAAAAGCCCCGAAGTGGCCGCTGATGCGCCTGCCGGGAGCAAATTTTGCCACTTCTGCCAGGGCGATATGCAGCAGATCGAGCAGGTAAAACTGCTCATGCACGAGCTGAAAACCAACGCCCTCAACCCCCAATACGACTGGCAGTGGGCGCTGAAAATGCTCTACAGCTCGCCCCACGTGATGAAAACCCCCATCATGGACCCCACCTTTCCCATTATTTTGCGCAGCGGAGATGCCCAAGGGGACCAGCAGGCCTACAATGAGGCCAAAGAAGCCTGGATCAAGCAGTATCCCGAACGCTACCAGGCGCTGAAAAAGCGCTAACTGCCCGGCTGCTGCCTTTCTCCTTTTTTCCTGTACCCTACTAACCCCTCCACCAGGATGAACAACACAAGCCTACTGAGATATGCCCGCATCGGGATGATGCTGGGTATGCTGTGCGGGCTGCTGCCGCTGGCGGCCCAGGCACAGACTCCCTCCAACGACGACTTCTGCAACGCCCTGCCCCTGCAGGTGGATGCAGGCTGTATGGGCATGGCCAATGGCAGCAACCGCAATGCCAGCCTGCAAAGCGGCGAGCCCATTCCCGCCTGCTTTGCCCAAAACCCCGCCACGGTCTGGTTCAGTTTTGTGGCTCCACCCTCTGGCCGGGCCACCATCACCACCCTCACCAACTTCACCGGCACCAATGATGATACCGAAATTGCCCTCTACGCCTTTGCCGACACCAACTGCAACAACCTCTCCGCCCTGCAGGAACTGGCCTGCAGCCAGGACCGGGGCTTTTTTGGGCCCTTCCTTTCGGTTATCAGCAACATCAGCCTCACACCCGGCCAAACCTACTACGTGCAGGTATCGGGCCGAAACGGCACGCAGGGCGATTTCTGCCTGGAGGTAAACAGCGTGAATCCTCCGCCCAATGATGATATTTGCGATGCCTTTCCCCTGGAGGTGGGGGCGGTGTGCGACAGCATCAACGGCGACAATACCGGCGCCAACGCCCAGGCGGGCGAGCCGGTGCCCGCCTGCTTTGGCAATGGCGCCAACTCGGTCTGGTACACCTTTACCGGCCCGCCTTCGGGCTTTGTGACCATTAGCACCGACTTTGTGCTGGGCCGTGCCGACGCCAACCCCGATACAGAAATCGGCTTTTACCTGGCGCCCAATGGCGAATGCAGCAACTTCGATGAGCTGGTGCTCATCGCCTGCAGCCAGGACGAAGGCACAGCCGTCAACTTTGCCGGCTACCTCTCCCTGGCGCCTGCCCCGGCAGGGGAGACCTTTTACGTGCAGGTGTCGGGCTGGGACGGAGCCGAAGGCACCTTTTGCCTGGAAGTGCACGAGGCCGACCCCCCGCCTCCTGCCCTCAGCCCCAACGACAGCCTGTGCAATGCCCAGCCCATTGTGGTGGGCGAAAGCTGCACCCAGCCCAATGGCGACAATACCGGCGCCTTTTTTGAGCTGGGAGAACCCAAGCCCGGCTGTTTCAGAGGCGCTCCTGTGCGCAGCGTGTGGTTTTCGTTTGTGGCTCCGGCCTCCGGCCTGGTGGAAATACGCACCGACCACGATGTGGGCGGCACCCTGGAAAATACCGAAATTGCCCTCTATGCCCTGGAAGGGGGAGACTGCGACTCCCTGCACAAGCTGCAGCTCATTGGCTGCGACCAGGACCGGGGCTGGCCGCCTCTGGACTTCAACAGCCTGCTGTATGCCGACTCCCTGCAAGGAGGTGCCACCTATTACATACAGGTGGCCAGCCGCGACACCACCGGCTCCTTTTGCATGGAGGTGTTTGAGGGCACCCGCCCGGAAAACGACAGTGCCTGCCTGGCCACTGCCCTGCCCGTGGACGGGCAGGTGCGCTTCTTCGACAACCTCTTTGGCACGGTGCAGCAAGGCGAAAGCCAGATCTTCCCGCCCCTGCAGGAGGATTGTGGCTCCTTTGAGGGCTGGTGCCTGGATACCACCTCCCTGCAGTCGGTGTGGTTTACCTTTGAGGCACCCCCTTCGGGCGCCCTGCTCATCGACCTCTGCAACCAGGGCAGCGGTACCCAGATCGATACCCGCATAGCGGTGTACCAGGCCGATAAATGCGATGATTTTGGCAGCTACCGCCTCATAGGCGCCAATGACGACCTGCGGGATTGTGCCTTTGCCTCCCAGCTACCCCTGTACTGCCTGGAGCCGGGAGAGACCTACTACCTCATGGTGGATGGCTTCATCACGGCTCAGGGGGTGTTTGGCATTTCTCTGCACGAAATTCCCATCAGTCCCATTACGGCCAGTTTTGTAACCGAAAGTCCTTATTGCCCCGGTGCGGCCAAGGGTTTTGTGGACCTCAGCCTCAGCGGAGGGGTAACGCCCTTTACCTACCAATGGAGCAACGGCAGCACCACTGAAGACCTGCTGGAGGTGGTGCCCGGCACTTATACCGTCATTGCTACCGACCGCTGCGGCGAGGTGGATACGGCTACGGTAGAGCTGGTGGATGAGGCCAATGTGCTGCTGGCTGATGCGGGCAAAGATGTGGCCATTTGCAAGGGCGAAGCCGTGCAGTTGGGGGGTGCCCCCACTGCCAGTGAGGGGCTGCCCTTTCTGCGGGACCGGGGCTACACCATAGATGTGGTATCGGGTAGCTTCATGCGCCACGACCTGAACTTCCCGCAGTCGCTGCTGCGCGTAGCGGGCGGCTTTGAAGGCTCCTTTTTTGCCGGCGATTTCGGCCCCGGCGCTTTTTATGCCCTGGACAGCGACAACTTTACCCTGGTGCGCATAGACAGCATCACGGGCCGCAAAATTGTGGTGGGCGAAACGGCCATAGCCGAGGGCCATATCTGGACCGGCCTGGCCTGGAATGCCGTGCACAACCTCTTTTACGCCCTGAGTACCAACAGCGGCAGGGCGGTGCTCTACGCCATTGAGCCCCACAGCGCGCGCACCCTGCCCCTGGCTGTGCTGGACATCAATGTGCCGATATGGCTGGCCATTGACCCCCAGGGTAAAGCCTATACCATGGACATAGAGCGGGATTCGCTCTATGCACTGGACCTCAGCTCGGGCCGCACCACGGCCATAGGCGATGTGGGCTTTAGCGCCAACTTTGCCCAGGATGCCGACTTCGACCCCGTGAGCGGGCTGCTCTACCTGGCCGCCATCAACGAGGATTCGGGTACGCCTGTGGCGGAGCTCCGCCTGGCCGACCTCAATACGGGCATGACCGTTCCCCTGGGAACTTTTGGCAATGGCTCGGGCCAGTTCTCTGCTTATGGCATTTCCGGGCATGTATTTGAGGGCAAATACCGCTACGCCTGGGAGCCGGCCGATGGCCTGAGTGAAACCGATGTGCCCAATCCTGTGGCCAGCCCCCAGCAATCCACCGACTATGTGGTAACGGTAACCGACATTTGTGGCCAGCCCCGGCGTGATACGGTCTCTGTATTTGTATCGGAGCTGAACCTGGATTTTGCTACCACCACTGACGATGGCACAGGCAATGCCACGGCAACGGTACAGGTAAGTGGCGGGGTACCTCCTTATCAGTATGCCTGGT